>JAEDLA010000293.1 GCA_016295545.1 Oscillospiraceae bacterium
TGATCGTAGCCCTTGATCTTGAATCTGATTTTTTCGTTGACTGCCACTTTTTTTCGCCTCCTTGAGAAATTTTAACGGGGGCGGAGAAAAATCTCCTATGGGACTGCACACGTTTCCGTGTGTTTCGCATCTCATCTGATAAAAAAAGCCCGAAAAAACATAGTTTTTCCGAGTGTAAAGAGATTCGCAAAGGCACAAAAATAGCATAGTAATGCATACGCAAGCTGCAAACTAAACCACAAACTGTGTTCCGTATCCCAATCGCCCGGTTTTAAATCGGACATACTCCACGAAAATTACCCGGCAAACCGCCGGCAACCTTTCGCTTCAACGCATATCTGGTGCAGTCAGTGCAGTATTCACCGCACTCAACTCGTAAATTATACCATATTTCTTTATGAGATACAATAGTCTGAGGCAAATTCTTTTGTAACTTTTTTGTGAACGAATAAAAATATATATCATATTATTTGTACGGGCAACACCCAGTCTGCCCGTACAAATACTGCTGATAATCAATTAAAGCTTCGGCATCTGATCCAGAGACTTCTTAATATCCTCATCAGTGGGGATATAATCAGTCATTACACCGTCATTGTACTTCTGATAAGCATACATATCAAAATAGCCTGTGCCTGTAAGACCAAAGAGAATAGTTTTCTCCTCACCAGTCTCCTTGCATCTGAGAGCTTCGTCCATAGCAACCTTGATAGCATGACTGCTTTCGGGTGCAGGAAGTATTCCCTCAACTCTTGCAAAGGCAGTTGCGGCTTCAAAGACCTCTGTCTGCTCAACAGATACAGCCTCCATAAGTCCCTGGTCGTAAAGCTCAGAAACAATTCCGCTCATTCCGTGATATCTGAGTCCTCCGGCATGGTTCGGAGAAGGCATAAAGCTGCTGCCCAGGGTGTACATTTTCTGGAGCGGACAAACCTTTCCTGTATCGCAGAAGTCATAAGCATAAACACCTCTTGTCAGGCTGGGACATGATGCAGGCTCAACAGCAATAAAGCGATAGTCAGCCTCACCCCTCAGCTTTTCGCCCATAAACGGTGAAATAAGTCCTCCGAGATTTGAACCGCCGCCGGCACAGCCGATGATAATATCAGGCTTGATTCCGTACTTATCCATAGCAGTCTTTGCTTCCACACCTATAACCGACTGATGAAGAAGAACCTGAGAAAGCACGCTGCCAAGCACATAGCGGTAGCCCTCGTGTGTTGTTGCAGCCTCAACAGCTTCGGAAATGGCACAGCCGAGACTTCCGTTAGTATCAGGAAATTCAGCAAGAATCTTTCTTCCCACCTCTGTAGTGTCTGAGGGAGAGGGAGTTACGCTTGCACCGTAGGTTCTCATAACCTCACGTCTGAAAGGCTTCTGCTCGTAGGAAACCTTTACCATATAGACATTACAGTCCAGGTCAAAGTAGGAGCAAGCCATAGAAAGAGCTGTTCCCCACTGTCCTGCACCTGTCTCAGTTGTTACACCTTTAAGTCCCTGTTTTTTAGCGTAGTAAGCCTGTGCGATAGCGGAATTGAGCTTATGGCTGCCGCTGGTGTTGTTGCCCTCGAATTTGTAGTAAATTTTCGCAGGAGTTCCAAGCTTCTTTTCAAGGCAGTATGCTCTTACGAGAGGTGAGGGACGGTACATTTTGTAGAATTCACGTATCTCCTCAGGTATTTCGATATATCTGTCAGTTTCGTTAAGCTCCTGTTTTACAAGCTCCTCGCAGAAAACAGTGTTAAGCTCCTCAGCAGTCATAGGCTGTCCTGTTCCGGGATTGAGAAGCGGCGCAGGCTTTTTCTTCATATCCGCACGGACATTGTACCAGTTTACGGGCATTTCCTTTTCTTCAAGGTAGATTTTGTAAGGGATTTTCTCGTTTGACATAATAATTACTCCTTTCAGGATTCTTCGGGATTCAGGCATAAACAAAAGCTCCCGTCCCGACATAATATAATGCCGGGACAGAAGCTGAAATACTAATTACATATCGTTCTGTTGAAAAAGTTGTCTGATAGCGTTTCGTCAATCAAGGAGACTGACCGCAG
>JAEDLA010000033.1 GCA_016295545.1 Oscillospiraceae bacterium
GTTGTCTATGTTAAAGGATAAGATAGAAAAGCTGCTGCTTCAGGTGAGAACTCCGTCACGATATATTGGCGGAGAGCTGAACAGCATTGTAAAAGATAAAAGCAAGGTGGATATGCGGTTTGCGTTCTGTTTTCCTGACACCTATGACATAGGAATGTCACATCTCGGCATGAAGATTCTGTACTCCCTTACCAATGAGCGTGAAAATTACTGGTGTGAGCGTGTTTTTGCGCCTGCGGAGGACTTTGAGAAGCTTATGCGTGAAAATGATATTCCGCTTTACGCTCTGGAGAGCCTTGATCCGGTAGCTGATTTTGATTTTATCGGCTTCACTATGCAGTATGAGCTTTCCTATACAACAGTGCTGAATATGCTTGACCTTGCCGGAATTCCGCTGTTTTCTGCGGAAAGGGGAGACAAGCTCGGTCAGATAGTTGTTGCCGGAGGACCATGCGTCTGCAATCCTGAACCCCTTGCCGACTTATTTGACCTGTTCATTTTAGGAGAGGGCGAGGAGGTAAATCTGGAGCTTATGGACCTGTACCTTGAATATAAGAAAAAGGGCGGGACAAGAAGCGAATTTCTCCGTGCAGCAGCACAGATTCCCGGAATTTACGTTCCGTCGTTCTATCACTTCTCCTACAATGAGGACGGAACTATCAAAGCTGTGGAGACTTCGGAAAACGCTCCGGCTGTAGTGCAGAAGCGCATTATCAGCGACTTCGACAAGGTTTACTATCCGGATAATTTTGTTGTGCCTTTCACTGAGATAGTTCATGACAGAGTATCGGTGGAAGTTCTGCGAGGCTGCATAAGAGGATGCCGTTTCTGTCAGGCAGGCTTTATTTACCGTCCGTTCAGAGAAAAATCCTCAGATACTATCTGCGGTGAGACAAAGGCTCTCTGCGAAAATACAGGCTATGATGAGGTATCCCTTGCTTCGCTCAGTACCAGTGACCATTCTGATATCGGTACGATGCTGACAAATCTGATAGATTATACGGAGGGGGAACGCATCAACCTGTCGCTGCCGTCGCTGAGAGTTGACAATTTCTCCGAAGAACTTCTTGAAAAGATAAAGCGTGTGAGAAAAAGCGGACTGACCTTTGCGGCAGAAGCAGGAACTCAGCGGCTTCGTGATGTGATCAATAAAAATGTTACCGATGAGGAAATAATGCATACCTGCCGTATCGCTTTTGAGGGCGGTTATTCCAGTGTCAAGCTTTATTTCATGATGGGACTGCCTACCGAAACTGATGAGGATATTGTGGGAATTGCTGAGCTTGCACAGCGTATTGCCGACCTTTACTACAGTATTGAGAATCGTCCCAAGGGCAGGGGAGTGCAGATTTCCATAAGCACTGCAACCTTTGTTCCCAAGCCTTTTACGCCCTTCCAGTTTGAGCCGCAGGATACCCGTGAGGAGATAGAGCGCAAACAGAAGCTTCTTGTTGATTCAGTAAAGAGCCGTAAAATCAAGGTCAGCTGGCATGATCCGAATGTCAGCATTCTTGAAGCTGTTCTTGCAAAGGGCGACAGACGGCTGTGCAAAGTTATATACACTGCATGGAAAAAGGGCTGCAAATTCGACAGCTGGAGCGAATATTACCGCTTTGACCTGTGGCTTGAGGCTTTTTCAGAGTGCGGCGTTGATCCGGCGTTCTACGCAAACAGAAAATTCAGCTTTGATGAGATACTTCCCTGGGATCACCTTGACTACTATGTCTCAAAGGACTTCCTTATACGTGAAAACAGGAAAGCCCATGAGGCGGAGACAACTCCCAACTGCCGGCTTAAATGCTCCGGCTGCGGAGTAAGCAGATGTATAGGAGGAAAATGCTTTGATTAAACTGAGAGCTGTTTTTGAAAAGCAGGGCAGGGCGAAATATATCTCCCACCTTGATCTTAACCGCTGTATGCTGAGGACTTTCAGGCGGTCAAAGCTGCCTGTGTGGTATACAGAGGGATTTAATCCTCACCCGTATTTTTCCTTTGCTCTTGCGCTTTCGCTGGGATATGAGAGCAGCTGCGAGATACTGGACTTCAATCTCAACGAGGAAATGCCCTTTGACGTGATTCGTGACCGTCTTAATGCTGTAATGCCGGAGGGAATGAAAATAATCTCCGTAGCTGAGCGCAGGACAAAGATAACTGAAATTACTGAGGCTGAGTATGAGATAACACTCAGCAGTCCTGATATTCCGGGACTTTCCGCCGCTGTAGAGAGCCTTATGGCAGGAGAATCCATAAATGTTGAAAAGAAAACAAAAAAAGGAGTTAAAACTGTTGACATCAAACCCTTTATCAAGCTTGTTTCTTTTGAACAGGAGGGTAATACCTTTAAATTAATCATGCGTCTGCCTGCCGGAACTCAGACAAACTATAATCCCGGCCTTTTCCTTGACGCCCTTAAAAACGCAGGATTCAGGGACTTTGACACGGAAAATATACGCCGCAGTGCTATCCTCTGCGAAAAAAATAAGATTTTTTTCTGAAACCCCTTGCTTTTTTATCCAAAGTATGATATGATATAAAAGCATTTGAAATCCGTTCGCCCTGTGCGAATGAGAATTAATGCCGAAAGACATTAAATCGAACAGTCCGCTGCCTGAGCTGCTTTTTCCCCTTATTTTATTTTTCTGCCCTCTCCGCAATGCTGAAACGGTCCGGGCGGACAGGTATTGAATGTTCGGAAATTTTAGGAGGAAATTATAATGGATGCACTTAAAATGATCAGCGATTCAAGCATGAAAGCGGAGGTTCCGCAGTTCAGCGTAGGTGATACCGTTAAGGTTCACGTTCGTATTCAGGAAGGCGAAAAGAGCCGTATCCAGGTTTTCGAGGGTACTGTTATTGCTAAGAAGCACGGCGGCATCAGCGAAACATTTACTGTAAGACGTGTTGCTCACGGCTGCGGTATCGAGAGGGTTTTCCCCCTTCACTCACCTGTCGTTGACAAGATCGAGGTCGTAAGATACGGTAAGGTTCGCAGAGCTAAGCTCTACTACCTCAGAGACAGAGTCGGCAAGGCTGCTAAGGTTAAAGAGCAGATCCGCTGACACCCGTCGGGCTGAGCGGACAGTTTTTACCGCTGTCCGTCTCGCTTTTTGCCCTGCTGCCTACCTGTTGGTCAGCTGTACACAATCTGCGGTGGGATATGGGGAATCCTCCCTGTCTCTTGCAGTATGGTGACTCCTGATTTTGCAGTAGGCTTTTAATTTACCCTTTTGAAGATAATCCTGAATTGTGAGGGAATAAAATGGATAATAATAACGAGGAGCTTAAACCAGCTGAGTCTCCGGAAAAACAGCCGAAATCAGCCAGTACCTTTTTCAGTGATGTCAGAGAGATTGCTGAGTCTACCATTATCACGGTCTTTGTCATCGTTCTGATATTTACATATCTCCTGCACCCTGTAAATGTTGTTGGCTCATCAATGGTGCCCACACTTAATGACAGCGACAAGGTGTTTATGTCAACTGTTGTGGGAGAATACTCCTATGGAGATATTGTCATTATTGAAAATGATGCTTCATACCTGAAAGAGCCTCTGACCGGTCAGCTTTATGAAGCCTCCAGCGGTCAGCTGAATGAGCGTATTATCAAGCGTGTTATCGCCTGCGGAGGGCAGGTCATTGATATCGACTTCGAGACAGGACAGGTTTCTGTGGACGGAAAGGTGCTCGATGAACCTTATATCAATGAGATAACAAGGAATAATGACGGTGCTTTTCAGTATCCCCTTGAAATTCCGGAGGGCTATTACTTCGTTATGGGAGATAACAGAAATCACTCCTCAGACAGCAGAAATCAGCTTGTTGGTCTTATCAAAAAGGAACAGATATACGGAAAGGCTGTTATGAGATATTCGCCTTTCTCGGAATTTAAGATACTTTAAGCTCGGTGAGGCTTATGAAACAGACTGAAATCAAATCAAAACTAAAAAATATTCTTGCCGAAGTCACTGATATTATCGGCTCGGTGCTTGTTTCGGTATTTGTGGTAACAATGATTTTTACCTATATACTGCGTGTTTCTGCGGTTAAGGGAGAATCTATGGAGAATACGCTTATGCCGGAGGAGAAGGTCATCTCAACGGCTGCGTATTTTAATCCCCGTGTGGGCGATATTGTTATTATAGACGCTGATGATGCAGTTCTCCTTGATGAAAACGGTGAGCCTGATATCCGAAGCGGTCTGGGAAAACGCATAGTTAAGCGTATTATAGCTGTTGCCGGTCAGACGGTGGATATTGACTTCGTCAGGGGCGCTGTCTATGTTGACGGCGAAATGCTTGATGAACCCTACATTACAGGACTTACTCATATCGATGAGGGAGCTTTTTCCGGCAGCTATCCGGTAACTGTTCCGGAAGGATATGTTTTTGTGCTGGGTGATAACAGAGCTGTTTCAAAGGACAGCCGTTCCTCTGAGGTCGGATTTGTCTCTGAGGACAGTATTGCCGGCAAGGTGTTTTTTCGTATTGCTCCTCTGAATCGATTCGGATTTGTCACCGACGGCTCTGATATATGAATAAATAATTATAGAAATGAGGCTGCTATGGATAATACAGAAATGAAGAATATTCAGTGGTTTCCCGGTCACATGGCTAAGACGAGACGGCTGATAAAGTCCAATCTTTCTCTTGTGGACGCTGTTGCTGAGATTCTTGATGCACGTACTCCAATGAGCAGCAGCAACCCTGAAATGGACTCCCTGACTGCCGGAAAGCCAAGAATCGTAATTCTCAATAAATGCGACCTTGCTGACGAGAAATCTACCCAGAAATGGCTGAATTACTACAGCCAGCGTGGAATTGCAGGAATAGCTGCGGACTGTAAATCGGGCAGGGGACTGAAAAGCTTTCTGCCGGCAGTTAAAACAAAGGTGCTGGGTGAGCTCCTCGAAAAAAGAAGCAGAAACGGTATGACCGGTGCTCCTGTAAGACTTATGGTGGTGGGAATACCTAATGTGGGAAAATCCTCTTTTATAAACAAAATGGCAGGCTCAAAGCGTGCAAAGGTGGAGGACAGACCAGGCGTTACACGTACAAAGCAGTGGGTTAAGCTGGAAAACGGCGTGGAGCTCCTTGATATGCCCGGTGTTCTGTGGCCTAAGTTTGAGGACCAGTCAATCGCCGTAAAGCTTGCTTTTACCGGAGCTGTCAAGGACGATATTCTGGATACTGAAACTCTTGCCATGAAGCTTTTGTCCTATCTTGCGGAGAATTATCCCGATGCTCTTGCAGAGCGCTATAAAACAGAATTTTCTGCTGAGGAAACAGGACTTCAGCTCCTTGAAAAGGTTGGCAGAAAGCGTGGCATGATGATTTCCGGTGGTGAAATAAATACCGAACGTGCTGCAATTACAGTTATTGACGAGTTCAGAAGCGGTAAGCTTGGCAGGATAACTCTTGAGCTTCCGCCGGCAGGTAAGGAGTAGAGCATGGCAGAATTAAAGCTTCATCAGGAGCTTTTCGACTACGATTCAGAGATACGCCGTATTCATCCGGTTTTCTGCGGAGTAGATGAAGCAGGCAGAGGTCCTCTTGCCGGAGACGTTTATGCGGCAGCTGTTGTCCTCAGTGACAAAACACTTATCAAAGGACTTAACGACAGCAAGAAGATTTCTGAAAAAAACAGGGAAAAGCTTTTTGACATCATTATAGAAAATGCCGATGATTTCTGCATAGCTTCGGCTTCGGCAGAGGAGATCGACAGGATAAATATTTTACAGGCAGCCATGCTTGCTATGGAAAAAGCTGTTGCCGGACTGAAAAAAGCTCCGGAATTTGCTCTCATTGACGGAAACCGCTGTCCTGCGCTGCCCTGCACTTCGGAATTTCTCGTCAAGGGCGACGCTAAATCCGCTTCAATTGCGGCAGCCTCCGTCCTTGCAAAGGTTGCAAGGGACAGGTACATGAGACAGCTTGCGGAGGAATATCCGGAATACGGCTTTGAAAAGCATAAAGGCTATGGAACAAAGCTGCACTATGAAATGATCGAAAAGTACGGGATCACTCCCGTTCACCGCCGTTCATTCCTGAAAAAGCTCTCCAATGACAAGAGCTGAGACAGGTCGTGCCGGAGAAGCTGCTGTCTGTGCTTACCTCGAAAAGGAGGGCTACAGGATAGCCGCAAGAAATTACCGGATAAAGGGCGGAGAAATAGACATAATTGCAGAAAACGGCTTCTATCTTGCTTTCGTTGAGGTCAAGACACGCAGTAAGGACAGCCTTGAAAGTGGCTTCAATGCAGTGAACAGCAGAAAAAAGAAGCTTATTATTAAAACTGCCGTTGATTATTGCTGCAAAAATCCCGGTACACTCCAGCCACGCTTCGATATTGCGGAGGTCATTATGGAGAACGGTTCGGTGAGCAGCATTGATTATATAAAAAATGCCTATGATACAACAGGCTGTAAATTCATTTTTTAAAGGGTGATGTTATGTTTTACAACAGCACAAGAAATACTGGACTGAAGGTCACCAGCGCTGAGGCTATTACTCAGGGCATTTCTGCTGAGGGCGGTCTTTTTGTGCCTGAAAGCATTCCGGAGATCACTCCGGAGGAGATCGAAAGTCTCGGCGGAATGAGCTATCCCGAAAGGGCTGCTTATATCTTTGCCAAGTACCTTACCGACTTTACTGAGGCTGAGATACGCTACTGCACTGACAATGCCTACAGCACAAAAAACTTTGAAAGCGAGAGCATTGCTGAGATCTCTCACCTTTTCGAGGGCACCTATATGCTGGAGCTGTGGCATGGTCCTACCTGTGCTTTCAAGGATATGGCACTGCAGATTCTGCCGTATTTCCTTACTACCTCTGCCAAGAAAATCAACCTCGACAAGAAGATAGTCATTCTTGTTGCAACCTCCGGCGATACGGGAAAGGCTGCTCTGGAGGGCTTCAAGGACGTTGAGGGAACTGAAATACTTGTATTCTATCCTGAACAGGGCGTCAGTCCCATGCAGAAAAGACAGATGAAAACTCAGGAGGGCGAAAATGTTGGCGTTTGTGCTCTCAAAGGCAATTTCGACGACTGTCAGAACGGTGTAAAGGCTATCTTCACCAATGCTGACGTCAAGGAAAAGCTTGACTCTGCTTCAATGATGTTTTCAAGCGCAAACTCAATAAACTGGGGCAGACTTGTTCCGCAGGTGGTTTACTACATCTCCTCCTATGCAGAGCTTGTAAAGGATGGCGAGATCACCAACGGCGAGAAGATAAATATTGTTGTTCCTACAGGAAATTTCGGAAATATCCTTGCCGCTTACTATGCAAAGCACATGGGTGTGCCGGTAAATAAGCTTATCTGCGCTTCAAATATCAACAATGTGCTGACAGACTTCATCAATACCGGTGTTTACGACAGAAACCGTAAATTCTACGCAACCTGTTCACCGTCTATGGATATTCTCATTTCAAGCAATCTGGAAAGACTGCTTTACCTTATGACAGGCAGAAATGACGAGCTTATAAAGGAATGGTTCGGCAAGCTTGCTGCTGAGGGACGTTATGAGGTCACTGACGATATCAAGGCTAAGCTGAAAGATGAATTTTATGCCGGCTTCTGCGACGATGAGCAGACAAAGGCTGCAATTCACGCCGTTTATGAGAAATATTCCTACACCTGTGATACACATACAGCTGTTGCAGTAAAGGTTTATGAGGACTACAGAAAAGAAACAGGAGATACTACAAGGACAATTATTGCTTCAACAGCAAGTCCCTATAAGTTCAGCGCAAGCGTTCTTGAAGCTGTTGAGGGCAAAACGTCAGAGCTTGATGAGTATGACATGGTTGACAGACTTGCTGAGCTTTCAAATATCCCTGTTCCGTCAGCTCTTGCTGACCTGAAAAACAAGCCTGAAAGATTCAGCGATTCTATCGAAAGCGGAGATATGCAGGAGTATGTTCTGCGCTGTCTCGGCGTCTGAACAGCAGGTGAGAAATGAGCCTGTATGCAATAGGTGACCTGCATCTGAGCTTCGGTGTTCCGGGAAAAACCATGAAAATTTTCAATGGCTGGGACAACTATCAGGAGCTTATCCTG
The DNA here is from genome assembly GCA_016295545.1 of Oscillospiraceae bacterium. Lineage (GTDB taxonomy): Bacteria > Bacillota > Clostridia > Oscillospirales > Ruminococcaceae > Ruminococcus. Next base: position 8,058 of record JAEDLA010000033.1, read on the forward strand.
AAAAACTGGACAGAGCTTGTCAGACCTGAGGATACAGTGGTGCTTGCCGGAGATTCTTCATGGGGCATGAGTCTGGAGCAGTCTGCTGCCGACTTTGACTTCATAAACAGACTTCCGGGAACTAAAATAATCCTGAAAGGCAATCATGACTACTGGTGGGCTACAAAGGCTAAAATGGAACGCTTTTTGGCTGACAGAGGCTTTGATACTATCCATATCCTCCATAACAATCATTTCCGGTACAAAAATATCGGGATATGCGGTACAAGAGGCTGGGTAAATGTTCCCGGCGAGGAGGATACTGCTGATGCAAAGGTGCTGAGACGTGAAGTCCAGCGACTGGAAGCTTCAATAAAGTCAGCTTTGGCAGAAAATCTGGAGCCTGTTGTTTTTCTGCATTATCCGCCGCTTTTTGCAGGTAGCTTCAACTATGACATTCTCGAAATACTTTACCGGTATAACATAAGAGAGTGCTGGTACGGTCACATTCACGGCAGGCGTGGACATGAACTTTGCGTTCAGGGAGTTTATGATGACGTGGATTTCCACTTGATTTCTGGTGATTATCTACAATTTATTCCCCAAAAAGTGCGATAAATTATTGTGAATATAGAAGTGACAAATTTCTATAGAAAATATATTTTAAATGTGGTATAATATACCAAGTATGTTTCATAAAATAATGGAGGACGCTAAAATTATGAGTTTAAAATCATCAACCAAAACAGATGTGAATACTACCGAGTTAATTCTCGAAATAGGTGCAGAACCTTTTGAAAACGCTGTTGAAAGAGCTTATCAGAGACAGAAGAAGAATATCCAGCTTCCCGGCTTCAGAAAGGGCAAGGTTTCAAGAAAGCTTGCTGAAAAGGAGTTCGGTGCAGGTGTTTTCTATGAGGAAGCAATCAACCTTCTTCTCGGACCTGAGCTTGACGCTGCTGTACAGGAAACAAATCTCACTCTCGTTGACAGACCTTCCGTTGAGGTTATCTCTGTTGATAAGGAAAAGGGTGTTGAGCTTAAAGCTATCTGCATCACAAAGCCTGAAATTGAGATCAGTGACTACATGGGCATAAAGGCTCCAAAGGAAGTTAAGGAAATTACTGACGAGGATATCGACAAGCAGATCGACATCATCAGAAAGAGAAATGCACGTATTATTTCTGTTGAGGACAGACCTGCACAGCTCAATGATGAGGTTATCATCGACTTTGAGGGATTCTTCGGCGATGAGCCTTTTGAAGGCGGCAAGGGCGAGGATCACCCCCTTCGTCTGGGCAGCGGTCAGTTCATTCCCGGCTTTGAGGATCAGGTCGTAGGTCACAGCATCGGTGATGAGTTTGACGTTAACGTTACATTCCCTGAGAATTATCAGATGGAGGATTATGCCGGAAAGCCTGCTGTCTTCAAGTGCAAGCTCAAAGGCATCAGCTTCGAGGAGCTTCCTGAAATTAACGACGACCTTATTAAGGACGCTACAGAGTTCGACACTGTTGACGAATACAGAGCTGACATCAGAGCAAAGCTTGAGGAGTCTGCTGTAAAGGTTGCAGAAAGCAGCTTTGAAACTGATGTTATGAATGCACTTATCGCAAAGGTTGATTCACCCATTCCTAACTGTATGTTTGAGAGAAGAATCGATAACCTTATGCAGGCTTTCGAGAATCAGCTCAATCAGCAGGGACTTGACCTGAAAATGTACTTCCAGTACACAGGTATGGATATGGAGTCATTCAGAGATACTTACAGAGACAGAGCTGAAAGCGAAGTTAAGCTCCGCCTT
>JAEDLA010000034.1 GCA_016295545.1 Oscillospiraceae bacterium
TAATTGACAGTGCATTAATTCTCCATATTCTGCAAAGCGTTTGCACCGCCGGCGACTTCGCTTATTTCCTGGGTAATCGCCGCCTGTCTTGCACGGTTATACAGCAGAGACAGATCCTTTATCATATCTTTGGCACTTGTAGTAGCTGCGTCCATAGCGGTCATTCTTGCCTGCTGCTCACAGCAGAAGGCTTCGACCATAGCTCCGTAAATAAGTCCCTTTGCGTAGTTCGGAATGAGGTAGTTCATAACCTCCTCCGGAGAGGGCAGGAAAGAAGCTTTTGGCAGCTTTTTCAGTGTACCGTCCTTATCAAGTCCGAAGTGCTTGCGCTCAAAGGGAAGAAGCCGGACAGTTTTCGGTGCATACTCATTGCCCTCCATTTTTGTATAGATAAGGTACACCTCATCAAGCTCTTTCTTTTCAAATCGGCTCATAACAATCTCTGCTATCTCACGGGCACGGTAAAGAGTAGGATTCTGCGTAGTATAGAGAAATTCTCCGTCTATGGTAGAGTGATCCACGTCATTGTTCCTGTGGGTGAAATAAAGTCTGCCCACCTGTCCCAGTACAAAAATATAGCAGTTGTTGACAAATGCCTTAGCAAGCTCCTTTTCCGCCTGTTTAAGGACATTGTGGTTATAACTGCCGCACAGTCCTTTATCGGCGGTAATTATGATGAAGCCCTTTTTTCGCTTATCCTCAGGGATTTTTGAGCGCCTGTCGAAATATTTCTGCTTCAGGTGAGGAGTATGTTCCAGAATATTATCAAGAGTTACCTGAAGCTTGTCGAAATAGGGACTTGTATTTTCCAGATTCTTTCTTGCCTTTTTAAGCTTGGACGAGGACATGAGGTACATAGCGTTTGTAATTTTCAGTATCTGCTGAACGCTGGCTATACGCTCACGAATTTCCTGCATATTCGGCATAATTCAGCTCACCGCCTAACCTTTGAAATCGCTGATGACCTTTTCAAGCCGCTTGCACAGGTCGTCGCTGAGAACCTTTTCGGTGTCGATCTCCTTAATGATGTCATTGGCGTAGATCCTCATATAGCCAAGAAGATTTGTCCTGAACTCCCTTACCTCTTTAAGAGGAACATCTTTCATAAAGCCGTGAGTTGCGGCATAAAGGATAATAACCTGTTCATGATGAGGCAGAGGTGAGTAAAGAGGCTGTTTAAGTATCTCCATAAGAAGCCGTCCGTGATTAAGAAGCTCTGTAGTGGCAGGATCAAGCTCGGAGGAGAATTGGGTGAATATCTCCATTTCCCTGAACTGGGCAAGGTCGATACGGAGAGTACCGGAAACCTTTTTCATTGCCTTTGTCTGAGCAGCACCGCCTACACGGGAAACAGAAAGTCCAACGTTTACAGCAGGTCTCATACCGGAGAAGAAAAGCTCGCTTTCCAGGAATATCTGACCGTCTGTAATGGAAATAACATTTGTAGGAATATAGGCAGAAACATCGCCTGCAAGGGTTTCAATAATAGGCAGAGCGGTAATAGAGCCGCCGCCGTGTTCATCGTCCATACGGCTTGAACGCTCCAGCAGCCTTGAATGGAGATAGAAAACATCGCCCGGATAAGCCTCACGTCCCGGCGGTCTGTGGAGAAGCAGTGACATTGCACGGTATGCAACAGCGTGCTTGGACAAGTCATCATAAACAATAAGAACGTCCTTGCCCTTAGCCATAAAGTACTCAGCCATAGCCGTACCGGAATAAGGGGCAATATACTGGAAAGGCGCAGGATCACTGGCAGAAGCTGACACAACTATAGAGTAGTCCATAGCGCCGTTTTCCTTTAGCGTATTCACCAGCTTTGCAACAGTTGAGGACTTCTGACCTATAGCAACATAGACGCAGATAACGTCCTTGCCTTTCTGATTTATAATGGTATCCACAGCAATTGAGGTCTTACCTGTCTGACGGTCGCCGATAATAAGCTCTCTCTGACCTCTGCCTATGGGGAACATTGAATCTATGGCAAGAATACCTGTTTCAAGGGGAACAGTTACGGATTTACGTTCCACAACACCGGGAGCTTCACGCTCAATAGGGAAGTAATCCTCAGCAGGAATAGTGCCAAGACCGTCTATAGGTGAGCCGAGAGCGTCCACAACTCTGCCCAGCAGAGCGTCACTTACGCCGACTCCGGCACGTTTTCCTGTACGTGTAACGGAAGATCCCTCAGTAAGACCGTGATCTGAGCCGAGAAGAACAGCTCCGCAGGTTCTTGTTTCAATATTCTGGATAATACCTCTTACGCCGTTTTCAAATTCCACAAGCTCACCGTACATAACGTGATTCATGCCGTGAATAACAGCAATTCCGTCACCCATACGGGTTATATAGCCTGTTTCGGTAACTCCTGACTTATGGTCAAAGTCGGAAACCTCGCTTTTGAGGACGGAGATAATATCATTTGCTCTTTTAGCGTGGTCTATCTCACCCTCCAGAGCATCAGGAGCTTCACTGCTATTCAGTTTATTAGTCCTGTGCTTGAGAGTTTCCCTCATAAGCTTCAGGCTTGTGCGGTAGCTCTTGTCATATTCATAATCGCCGGCATTAAGTATAAATCCGCCGATAATATCGGGATCACAGCGGTATTCGATATTCACATCATTTCTGCCGAACTTTTCCTTGATAAAGCTTTTCATATCCTCCTGCTGAGTTTCAGTAAGAGGAGTAACATAGCGGACAACAGCTCTGATACTGCCCTGTTTCTCGATACAAAGCTCTGTATATTCATCGATCATTCTGGCAAGGCTGTCCACAGCACCGCCGTCACAGACGCTGATAACAAAGCTCTGCACCTCTTTGGGGAATATCTGCCTTATAATGCTGTGCTTTTCCTCATCGGTAACAACCGGATTTTTAAGCGTATCCGGCAGATTGTCACAGACCGAGAGGATTTTCTTAGTCTCATCGGCGATCTCAATGGGAACATTTTTCTGAACGAGAATCCTGATATAATTTCTTTCATTCTCCGTCATTATTCAAAGACCTCTCTTCCGCAAGAAATTCATCAACGAGTTTTCTGTTCTTGTCATCGTCAAGATTTTCTCCGATTATTTTAGAAGCAGCAGCGATAGCAAGGTCGGCGATATGTGACTGTGCCTCCTGCATAGCTCTTTTGCGTTCATTTTCGATTGTCTTGTTTGCGTTGTCGATAATATTTCTTGCTTCCGACTGCGAATTCTGGATAGTTTCCTGCTTGGCAGCCTCAGCCTCCTCACGGGCTTTCATAAGTATCTGCTGAGCCTCAGCTTTAGCATTGGCAAGAGCTTCACGGTTCTGCTGTTCAAGCTCCTCAGCGTCAGCCTTAGCCTGTTTTGCGGAAGCAATGTCGTTTTCTATGGACTTGGTACGCTCGTCCATAAGCTTGTTTATCGGTTTGAATAGGAATATTCTCAACAGGACTATTAATATAAGAATATTAACGATAGCCCATACAACATTCCAGTCAATATTAAGCATATCATGCCCTCCTGCATTTTGTCATTATGCGATTCTTATGCCGCCTGATTCCTGCGGCAAAGGAGAAAACAAATCGTATTATTTAAGGAAAAGTATAATGAGCAAAGCTATAACAAAACCGTAGATAGCGGTAGCCTCAGCAAGAGCACAGCCAAGAAGAAGCGCCTTGTTGATGTCACCCTTTGCCTCAGGCTGACGTGCGATTGACTCTGTTGCCTTTGAAGTGGCAAGACCAATTCCGATACCTGCGCCTGCACCTGTAAGAACAGCGATTGCAGCACCTAATGCTATTGAACCCATAATAATGTTACCTCCTGAATTTTGTAAAAGACGGAGAGACTATGCTCCCGTTCAGCATAAGCAGTCCTGCAAAGCTGCAGTCCTGCATAATATTATATTATTTAAGGAAAAGAATAATGAGCAGAGCAATAACAAAGCCGTAAATAGCCGTTGCCTCTGCAAGAGCACAGCCAAGAAGAAGTGCCTTGTTGATGTCACCCTTTGCTTCAGGCTGACGTGCAATTGACTCTGTTGCCTTTGAGGTAGCAAGACCGATACCTATACCTGCACCTGCACCTGTAAGAACGGCGATAGCCGCACCTAATGCTATTGAACCCATAAAAAATTCCTCCTGAAAATGATTTTAACCTGTGATTTCCGCAGTCTTCGGGAAATTTCTGCCGGAAACACGGATATATTTCTACTCCATAGCCTCAGCCATAAACAGCGAAGTAAGGAATACGAAAACATAAGCCTGAATAAGTCCGTCGAAAACGTCGAAATAGAAGCTGAAAACTACCGGCAGACCTACCGGAACGATAAGCTTGATAAGCTCCATAACAACGAAAGCACCCAGCACGTTGCCGAAAAGTCGCATACAAAGGGACAGCGGCTTTATAACAAGCTCAAGGATATTGATAGGCAGCATTATCGGCATAGGCTCCTTGAAGCCTTTCAGCCAGCCTTTTACGCCTTTTTCCCGAATGGAGCAGTACTGTATAAGCACGATTGCGATAAGGGCAAGAGCTACGGTGACGTTCATGTCCTTGGTCGGGGGACGAAGTCCGAAAAGTCCGACTAAATTTGACACGCCGATGTAAATGATAAGCGTTTCCAGCACCGGAAGATACTTTTTGCCCTTTGGTCCGAGAATTTCAAGAAAAAAGTTATTGAGCCAGCTTATACCGATTTCCAGCAGGCACTGAGAGCCGGTCGGAACAGTTTTCAGCTTTCTCACAAGGAGAATCGAGGCAATAACAAGAACGCCCATGATTATCCATGTCATAACGCAGGATTCCGGAACGGGAATGCCACCGAATATCGGTATCTCAAAGGCAATACGGCATTCAAGCTCCTCCATAAGCTTATCGGCAAGGTTATCCATAAAAACACCTTCTCTCCTGAATTGGGATCAGAGTATCTGAAATCACAGAAAAAACGGAGATGCCGCCGTCAGCGAAATCTCCGTTGATTTCAAGCAATAAAATCCTTTGCAATTCACATTAACATTATATAACGTTTCACACACAAAGTCAAGCAAAAAAGAAATTTTTTATCACTTTTCTTCGCCCTTTGCAAGATTTATAGCATTATTAAGCCTGTCAATGGCATTTGTATTCAGCTTTGCAGTCAGTTTAAGCCGGTCAAGCTCCGCTTTGAAAGCAGAAAGCTCAGATGCAAGCTTTTTCATTATCTCGCTGTTCTGCAGCTGCTGGTCCTCAAGCAGGCAAACTCTCTTGATAAGCTCGTTGACGTTTGCGGCAAGTATCTCGTTTGCATGATTTTGGGCAGTTCCGAAACGGCTCAGGTCCGCCGCTGTTTTAAAAGCGCCTTTTTTCACGCTGCGATATGTTTTCATTTTATCCTGAGTAAGCTTCAGCTCTGACATTTTACTGACCTCCACATAAATTTATTCTTCCGGAAGATTATTTCTCCAGTAATTCAGCGTATCCTCAATAGTCTGCTCCATAGAAATCTCTGCCGTCCAGCCGGTGTCCTGACGGATAAGTGAAACATCAGGCTCAATAAGCGGAATATCAGAGGCTCTCATTTTAGCCGGATCCTGACGTACCTCAATTTTCATATTGGAAGCAGAAAGGGCAGTTTGCAGGATATAGCTTATTTCAACAGCCTTTCCACGACCGATATTATATGTCCTGCCGCTGACACCCTTAGTTCCGAGAAGCCTGTATGCCCTGACAACATCACGGACATCGGTAAAATCACGCTTCGCCGAAAGATTTCCCACTGTTATTTCCGGGGATTTCCTGCCGGCTTCAATTTCGGCTATCTGACGGCAGAAATCGGAAATCACGAACACGGGGAGCTGTTCCGGACCTGAATGATTAAAGGCTCTGACCATAACAACGTCCATTTTGTATGCACGGGAATAAATTTCCCCAAGCATTCCCTGACAAGCCTTTGTAGCAGCGTATATATTTCCCGGACGAAGGGGTTCATCTTCAGTAAGGGGGCAGGCGTCCTTTCTGATAAAGCCGTATTCCTCCCCTGAACCGATAAGGATTATCCTCATATCCTGCTTTGAGGCTGACCTTACAGCTTCAAGAACGTTGATAGTACCCACTACATTTATCTCCGCTGTCATCTGAGGCTTTTTCCATGAAAGTGAAACACTGCTCTGAGCGGCAAGATGATAAATCACGTCCGGCTGAACCTGTTCAAGGACTTCACATACAGCCTCCTTGTCAAGGATATCAAGATTATGACTTGTACAGCGTTCTTTTATATTTTCAAAGGGCAGACAGGTTGCATGAACCTCTGCTCCGGCAGCTGAAAGCTCACGGATAAGGTAGCCGCCGACAAAGCCTGCACCGCCGATTATCAATGTTTTCATTATATTCCTCCCTTAGAGCCTGTTCAGCATCTCACTAATGATACTAAAGCTGCTCTTAATAGGCTCTTGGAAACTATATTTCCGAAAGAGTGCCGTAAATTTCCCGTATAACATTTTTCTCATTAAAATGCTGCTTCACACGTTCTGCGGCATTATTTCCAAGCTTTTCCCGAAGCTCACTGTCCTCCGCAAGCCTGTTGACTGCGGCGGCAAGAGCGTCACTATCCGACGGCGGAACGGTAAGTCCCGTCACTCCGTCAAGGCTGACGCAGGGTGCTCCGGAGGGCAGCGATGTATTAATGACCGGTTTTCCGTAGACCATTGCTTCAAGCTGGACTATTCCGAATGCTTCGCTTTTCGCAACTGAGGGAAGCACGAATATATCACAGTCCCTGTAAGCCTGCCTGAGCGTTTCGTCCGGAAGAAATCCAAGAAAATGAACTCTGTCGTTCATGCCATGTATTTCCGAATATTTCCTGAGACTTTCCTCCAGCTCACCTGTGCCGGCAATGAACAGCTCACAGCCCCTGACACTGCGGAAAGCTTTAAGGAGCACATCAACGCCCTTGTAATAGACCAGCCTGCCTGTGAAAAACACCTTTACACTGCCGGGATAGCTGCACTGCTCCGTGAGAACAGGCTTCGGCGGTACGGAAAGGTACTCCTCCGGAGTGATGCCGTAAGGAATGACACGGCACTTGCTCCTGAACTGCGGCAGCCAGTCCGAACCGTTTATATGTCCCTCAGTAGCAGTGATTATGCAGTCTGCACGGCGGAGCATTCTCATCATAAAGGGCTTGTACAGCAGCATAAGCTTTTTCTGCTTGACTATATCGCTGTGCCATGCAACAACAACTCTCCCCTTATAGCCTGAGAGAAGCAGCGCTGCGTCAGCAAGAGGAAACGGAACGTGTATCTCCACCACATCAGCATTTTTCGACATTTTCCTGAACAGCCTGATAAATGAAAAGGACAGCGGACAGGAAAAATATGTTCCAAGACTTCCGGCACGGGTAACATCGGCATTTCCCACTTTTTCACGGCAGGTCTTTCCACGTCCGTCTCGGCACACAAGCACACGCACCTCTGTATCGGGCATTTCGCCAAGCTCCTCTGAATACTGCCGTACCAGACTTTCTATTCCGCCTATATGAGGATAGTATGCCTTGTTTACCTGTAATATTCGCAGTTTTCTGCTCATTATAAAAGCTCCCTGTAAACGTTGTACAAAATTTCCGCAGAGCGTTCCCATGTAAATTCCTGCGCTCTTTCATGCCCTTTGCGGCTCAGCTCCCTGCGAAGCTCCTCATCGGTGCAGAGCTTATAAAGTCCCTCTGCAATGCTTTCAGACGAAAAAGCGTCAGCAATAACTGCGCAGTCTCCCGTAACCTCCGGGAGAGAGGCTTCGCCCGACGCAAGAACCGGAACCCCGCACGCCATAGCCTCAAGAGGCGGCATACCGAATCCCTCGTAAAGCGACGGAAAAACAAAAGCCAAAGCGCCGCACATAAGGGGATTCATGTCCTCAGCAGGGACATATTTTGTGAAAAGCACCTTGTCAGTAAGCTTCAGCTCCTGAACCTTGCTGAAAATCCCGTCATAAAGCCAGCCTTTTCCACCTGCCAGCACCAGCTTCGGACAGTCTTTAACTCTGCCTGAGAAAATATGATAAGCGTCAATCAGCCGTTCAAGATTTTTCCTCGGCTCGATTGTGCCTAAATAGAGGAAATAGTCTCCCTCAATATCCAGTGAGCTTTTGACCGCCGCAATTTTTTCCTTATCCTCACAGGGACGGAATTTCTTCGTATCAACGCCGCATGGGACAACTCTCAGCTTTTTTTCGTGCTGAGGGAAGTATTTCAGTATCTCCCTTTTTGAAAATTCCGAATCTGTAACAATAAGTCCGGCACGGTTCATTGAACGTTTCAGTCCTGTATCAAGCATAAATTTAGTCCGTGCCCTTACAGTTTCGGGGAACGCCTTATACACCATATCGTGAACGGTAACCACCGTCTCCCCATGAACTCCCGGCGGCACTATGTAGTTGAAAAAGTGGGTTATATCAGCTTTTTTGCCGAAAAATGCAGAGTACGGCACCGGCAGAAAGGTTGAAGCCGCCCTGTAGAGATAACCGGAGAATCCGGAGCTGTTCAGAGCGATATTATCCTGTGCGAAAGGTCTGAGCCTGTCAGTTCTGGAGCTGTCGCCGCTTGTAAAGAAGCTGTAGCTGTAGCTGTTTTCCGGATAGAGCCGTGCCATTGCCATAGTCTGACCGGCTTCACACCAGCCGATTCCGGTAATTCTGTCGCTTATAAGCGGAACAGCATCAAAGGCTATATTCATAGCTTTCTCCTTTCGTCAGAAATATACAGAGGGCGAACAGACTTCGCCCTCATGACAAATACCGGCTTAACCGATAACGCTCTTGATCTTAAGCTCCTTTTCAACGAGGGCAAGGTCATTCTTGACCATTCTCTCAACAAGCTCGGAGAATGATATTTCTCTCTTCCAGCCCAGCTTTTCCTCAGCCTTTGCAGGATTTCCAAGAAGAATATCTACCTCTGCAGGACGGAAGAACTTAGGATTTACCTTAACAATAGTCTTGCCTGTAGCCTTGTCGATACCGATCTCGTCAACGCCTGTGCCCTTCCACTCAACCTCAATGCCAACGTGACCGAAAGCAGTTTCAACAAATTCACGAACAGTTCTTGTTTCGTTTGTAGCGATAACGTAGTCGTCGGGAGTATCCTGCTGGAGCATGAGCCACATAGCCTTAACGTAGTCCTTTGAGTGTCCCCAGTCACGCTTTGAATCCATATTGCCCAGTTCTACGCAGTCCTGAACGCCAAGCTTGATTCTTGCAACAGCGTCAGTAATCTTTCTTGTAACGAATTCAAGTCCACGTCTTTCAGACTCGTGATTGAAAAGAATACCGGAACAAGCGTACATTCCGTAGCTTTCACGGTAGTTCTTTGTTATCCAGTGACCGTAAAGCTTTGCAACGCCGTAGGGACTTCTGGGGTAGAAAGGAGTTGTCTCGCACTGGGGGATAGCCTGAACAAGACCGAACATCTCAGAGGTTGAAGCCTGATAGAAGCGGCATTCCGGCTTAACTGTGCGGATAGCCTCCAGCATATTTGTAACACCGATAGCGTCAATGTCAGCAGTGCCGAGAGGAGTATCCCAGCTTGTAGCAACAAATGACTGAGCAGCAAGGTTGTAAACCTCGTCAGCCTGTGAAATCCTCATAGCAGAAGCAAGGGAAACAGGATCAGTCATATCAGCGTAGATAAGTGTGACCTTGTCCTTTAAATGTTCAATATTGCCGTAATCAACGGTACTTTTTCTTCTCCAGATACCGTAAACGTTGTAGCCCTTTTCGAGGAGCAGTTCTGCAAGGTATGAACCGTCCTGACCTGTGATACCAGTAATAAGTGCATTTTTCATAGAAATTATCTCCTTATTTTAAATTGATAAGAGCCTTTTCAGCTCTGA
>JAEDLA010000035.1 GCA_016295545.1 Oscillospiraceae bacterium
TTGTCAAGGGGTAATTTTTCAAAGAACATGGAAATCAATATTTCTTATAAAAGGAGATACCTCCTCCTTAAAATTCCCTGCCATTAATCATATTTTTTAGAGGTGACCTTTAATAAGATAAAAGCACTTCTGCGTCTGTTCATGACACAGAAGTGCTTATAAATCTCATGCTTTTACAGCTTAACATTTACTCAGCTGTCTCGCTGGAAGTCATTACGGATTCAGGAAGCTCATCAATTGACTGAGCAACCTTTTTCTGAATTGAAAGTGCGTCAGAAACGAATACACCGTCTCCTCTGTTAAATACATCTGCATTGTCAAGTCCCTGTGCGCTGATAGGATTTGCTTCCTTGTTTGCAACATACATCATAACCTTAACAACGTCATCTATTCCGACTTTTCCGTCCTCTGTAGCGTCACCGTATACAGCTGCACCGCCAACAGAACTGTTTACCAGCTCATTTTCAGCGAGAATATTTGAATCAGTAGCTGCATCATAGGTAGCTGCCCACCAGATCTGAGCTTCAACGGATTCAACTGATTCCGGAATTGCTGAAAGGTCGATTGATACCGTACCCTTTCCGTCTGCGTCAAGAGTAGTCTCCCACTCGATAGAAGTCCACTCCTTGCCCACAGCATAGCCTACGCAGCCGTTTGTATAAGCGCCGGGAGTTCCCTCGAATTCAAGAACAAGGCTTGAGCTTGTTCCGGCACTTCCGTTAAGGTCGATTGCATATTTCTTTACTTCAAATACAGGTTCATCATCAGTTGTTGTAGTCTCAGTCGGCTTAATTGTTGTAGTTGTGGTAGTTGTTGACGGAGTATCCCCCTGCTTTGTAGTTGTAGTCGAACCGGGTGTTACCTCTTTTGAATAAAGGTCAGCCGGAAGCTCATCAAGAGTGATGCAGTATTCGCTCTGGTACATATCGATAGTATCCTGCTTGGTGTTGAAAACTTCATTTGAAAGGAAGTTGATGTTATCACTGCCGCCGTCATACCATGTACAGAAATAGAGCCAGCCTGCCTTTTCAGCTATAAGATTATCAACAGTTGAGAAGCAGTCGTTTTCAGCCATTGAAATCATTTTTTACTGTTGTATTTCTCCATGATTCCATAGAATGTAGCACTTACAGGGCTGTCGTTGTGATTCAGTACTGGACTTCCTGTTGACCAGTCGGTACAGCTGTACTTATCATAACCGATAATATCAACGTACTCGTCTCCGGGATACCAATCGGCTGAAGTACCATAGTTATAGCTGTTCCACTCCCAGATAAGGTTATGGCAGTCAAACTTCTCTGTCATTGTCTTATATGTGTAAATCCACAACTTTTTATAAGCTTCAGAGCCTTCTCTGCCCCACCAGAACCATGAGCCTGTTTCTCCGCCGCTTCCCTCAGCTTCGTGGAGAGGACGCCAGATAACCGGAACTCCCTCTGCTTCAAGCTTCTTGAATTCAGCTGCAAGAGTTGTAAGAGCCTGCATATAGTACTCGTTTTCCTTTGTACCCTCTGTTGCAGCCTTTAATGGTGAAAAGTCGGTCTTTTCGCTGTATGTAGTCTGTGCCCAGTCGATTTTGCTGCCAATGGTATAGCTTGAAAAATCAGTAGGAACATTGAGGTGGAATGAAGCTGTTGCGATACCGTTTCTGTTCTTTACCCAGTCAATAACACGATCAGTTGAGCCGTCGTCGCTGCCGTATGCAGGACAGCAGAAGTTACCGTAGTCAAAGCCTCTGATTGCCGGATAGTGACCGGTAAGGTCTTTAAGGTACTCAAACTCCAGTTCAAGTCCGTGAGGTCCGTTTGAATAGATTTCCTGCTGACCGGAGATGATATTATTTCCGTATACGCTTGCAAGATAGCTCATAAGGCTGCAGGTCTCAGCAGTAGCACTTGCATCGCAGGGAGATGTCTGTGATGCTGTGATAGGTGCCAGCTCAGCAGGTGCAACTGTAAGATAGTCAAAGTTAGTCCAGCCCCAGCTGCTCTTTATCATTATCTCGTTTTCGCCTTTATTCAGCTTAACAGCGCCGCAGTCAACCTCAGCCCATGTCTTTGAAGTAAAGGATATCTGCCCCTGATCAACGCCGTTAACATAAAGATTCTGAATCTTATTGCCGAAAGCAGCATTATATCTGATGACAATTTTGTACATACCTGTTGAATCAGCATTTACTGTGAGGGTTACAGTATCATCATTGCTCTCGAGGTAGAAGTACTTTCCGCCGGAAGCATCTGGATCGTCCTTGACACTTCCTGTACCTGTGATAACGCCGTCCTCGAATTCATACTTTACTGCATCGGCAGCAGTAACGACAGAGCTGCTGAATGCAGAAGCATTGAGTACCATTGCAGCAGCCATTGCAGCCGCACCAGTTTTTTTCAGTAAATTAAAACGCATTTGAATATGCCTCCTAAAAATATTATGCTTAAATTATAGTATATCTTTCGTCAAATTGCAATGTTTTTCCTGAAAAATTCTACATCTCAGCAAAAAAATTGTATAAACGCATAAATTTCAATTCTCTGTTTTAGCACAAGAGCCAAATTTATCGCTTAATTTACTTAAATTAAAAACCCGATTTATTAACTTTCTGCTTATCAGAAAAAATATTTGTCAGCAGGCTTGCTATTGATATTTTTAACGGACTGTGATATAATTTATCTGAGGTGACTTTTTATGACTAAATACCTGAAAGATTACATAGAATACATTGAAAAGAGACTAAATCAGTGCGGCTGTTCATCTCAGATAAATGACATTTTAAGAGAACACAAGGATAAAATTGCTTTTATGCAGCACGAACGTATTGTGCATTTTCTTGTTACCATGATGTTTGCACTGATACTTGTTATGTTCATTATAGGATTTCTTATTACTGAGCAGATAATGCTTTCTCTGCTTATTGTAATGATACTTGCATTGCTGGCTGCATATATCAAGCACTATTACTTCCTTGAAAACACTGTTCAGGAGATGTACAGGATATACGACAGGATACTCCGCAAAAAGGAAGAACTGGAGAAAGAACAGGAAGGAGCTTTCTATGGATAAATTCAGGCTGTTTTCGCAGTATTCGCCTGCCGGAGACCAGCCTCAGGCTATCGAAAAGCTTGTGGACGGCATAAATTCCGGAAAAAAAGAACAGATACTGCTTGGTGTTACCGGTTCAGGAAAGACCTTTACTATGGCTAATGTCATTGAAAGAGTTAATAAACCTACCCTTGTACTGGCTCACAATAAAATTCTCGCAGCTCAGCTCTGCTCTGAATTCAAGGAATTTTTTCCTGAAAATGCTGTGGAATACTTTGTCTCATACTACGACTATTATCAGCCGGAGGCTTATATCCCCAGCACAGACAGCTATATAGAAAAGGATTCCTCCATTAATGATGAAATCGATAAGCTTCGGCACTCTGCCACAACTGCTCTTGCAGAACGCAGAGACGTTATTATCGTTGCAAGCGTTTCCTGCATTTACTCTCTCGGAAGTCCTGAGGAATACCGCTCTATGGTTGTCTCCATTCGTCAGGGAACGGAAAAGCCCCGTGAACAGCTTATTGAGGAGCTTGTTAAAATCCGTTACGAAAGAAACGACATAAGCTTTGAACGAAATAAATTCAGGGTTCGTGGTGATGTCCTCGAAATTTTTCCGGCTATGTCAACCGATACGGCTGTACGTGTGGAATTTTTCGGTGACGAAATAGACCGCATCTCAGAGATAAATGTAGTGACCGGAGAAGTCAAGGCTGTTGTTTCTCACGCTGCTATTTTCCCTGCGTCCCATTACGTTGTGGGTGATGATAAAATTGAGGATGCTCTGAAGGATATTGATGATGAGCTTAATGAACGTGTGGAGTACTTTACTGCCAACAATAAGCTTATTGAAGCTCAGCGCATTTCTCAGCGAACTCACTATGATATGGAAATGCTACGTGAAGTAGGCTACTGCAGCGGTGTTGAAAACTACTCCCGCATACTTTCAAGGCGTCCGCCGGGAAGTACTCCCATGACGCTTCTTGACCACTTTCCCGATGATTTTCTCCTTATTGTGGACGAAAGTCATGTTACCCTGCCTCAGGTAAGAGCCATGTATGCCGGTGACAGAGCAAGAAAAACAACTCTTATTGATTACGGATTCAGGCTTCCCAGTGCATACGATAACCGTCCTCTTAACTTTGACGAATTCTGTTCACACATAAATCAGGCTATTTATGTCAGCGCAACTCCGGGACAGATAGAACGAGGCAAAACAGATACTATCGTTGAACAGGTGATACGTCCTACAGGTCTTGTTGATCCCGAAATTATCGTCAAGCCAACGGAGGGACAGATTGACGACCTGCTGTCGGAAATCAATATCCGTATCGAAAAAAATGAGCGTGTTCTTGTTACTACCCTCACTAAGAAAATGGCAGAAGACCTTACCAGCTACTATGAAAATCTCGGTGTAAAGGTTCGGTATATGCACCATGATATCGATACAATTGAGCGTATGGAGATAATCAAGGACCTGCGCAACGGCGAATTTGATGTTCTTGTGGGAATAAACCTGCTCCGTGAAGGTCTTGATATTCCGGAGGTTTCTCTTGTTGCCGTTCTGGACGCTGATAAAGAGGGATTCCTGAGAAGTGAGACTTCCCTTATTCAGACAATAGGACGAGCTGCACGTAACAGCGAGGGAAAGGTAATCATGTATGCAGACTCCGTTACTGGCTCTATGGAACGTGCAATCGTTGAGACTGAGCGCCGCCGTGCATTGCAAACAGCCTTTAACGAGGAGCACGGAATCGTACCTAAAACTATTATCAAGGAAGTACGTGATGTACTTGAAATCACATCAAAGGAAAAAGTTGAGGAAAAGACAAAATCCGTAAAGATGTCTGCAAAGGAAAAGGACGAGCTTATTGCCCGTCTTACGGAGGAAATGAAAAATTCCGCAAAAATGCTTGAATTTGAACACGCTGCATATCTCCGTGATAAAATCAGGGAGCTTAAAGGCGAAAAGAAATAGAATACCCTCTGATAAAGGTGAAATTAAAATGAAAGATAAAATAATAATTAAAGGCGCAAGAGAACATAATCTCAAAAATATTGACCTGGAGCTTCCTCGTGACAAGCTTATCGTTATGACAGGTCTTTCAGGTTCAGGAAAGTCCTCCCTTGCCTTTGACACGATTTACGCTGACGGTCAGAGACGATACATGGAAAGCCTTTCCTCCTATGCAAGAATGTTTCTCGGACAAATGGAAAAGCCCGATGTTGACAGCATTGAGGGACTTTCTCCGGCAATTTCAATCGACCAGAAAACTACTTCAAAGAATCCCCGTTCAACAGTGGGCACTGTTACTGAGATATACGACTATCTCAGGCTGCTCTATGCAAGGATAGGCATTCCTCACTGCCCTGTCTGCGGACGTGAAATATCCCAGCAGACCATAGACCAGATGGTCGACACGATTATGGCTCTGCCGAAAGGAACAAAGATACAGCTTCTTGCTCCTATCGTTAGAGGACGCAAGGGACAGTACGCAAAGGAGCTTGAAAGTGCCAGAAAAAGCGGCTTTGTACGTGTACGCATAGATGGTATCATGTATGAGCTGTCCGAAGAAATCAAGCTCGAAAAAAACAAGAAGCACAACATCGACATCATAGTTGACCGTCTGATTATCAAGGAGGGCATTGAGTCAAGAATCAGCGACAGTCTTGAAACCGTTTTCTCACTTACAAATGGTCTTGCGGCAGTTGATGTCATGGGTATGGACGAGCTTCTTTTCTCACAGAATTATGCCTGTCCGGAACACAATATCAGCATTCAGGAGCTTGAACCTGTAATGTTTTCATTCAATAATCCTATGGGAGCCTGCCCGAAATGTACTGGTCTGGGAGTTTTCAGGCATATTGACCCCGACCTTATCGTGCCAAACAAGGACCTCAGCATCTCAGACGGCGCTATCAAGGCTTCCGGCTGGAACAGTCTTGACGAAACATCAATTGCCATGATGTACTACAAGGCTATATCAAAGGAATACAATATTCCTCTTGATGTACCGGTAAACACCCTTGACAAGAAAGACCTGGATATTTTCCTCTATGGTACTGACGGAAAGCCTCTGGAGCTGCAGCGTCCCAAATCTCTTGGCGGTGGCAGATACAACGCTCCCTTTGAGGGAGTTATCAACAATCTTGAACGCCGCTACCGTGAAACTACAAGTGATTATTCACGAGGTGACATTGAAGCCTGTATGAGCGAGGTAAACTGTCCTGACTGTCACGGAAAAAGGCTGAAAGACGAAAGTCTTGCCGTTACTGTAGGCGGAATCAACATCAGCGATCTTACGGAGCTTTCTGTTCACGACTGCCTTGAATTTTTCAATAATCTGAAGCTTACAGAGCACGAAGCATTAGTCGGAAACCGCATTATCAAGGAAATCAAAGAGCGTCTCGGATTCCTGCAAAGCGTGGGACTGGAATACCTCAGCCTTTCACGTTCTTCCGGAACACTTTCCGGCGGTGAAAGCCAGCGAATCCGCCTTGCAACGCAGATTGGCTCCTCCTTAATGGGCGTTCTCTATATTCTTGACGAGCCAAGCATAGGGCTTCATCAGCGTGACAATGACAAGCTTATTGCAACGCTGAAACGTCTCCGTGATCTCGGAAATACACTTATAGTTGTTGAGCACGATGATGATACCATGCTTGCTGCTGATTATATTGTTGACATAGGTCCCGGTGCCGGAGTAAACGGCGGAAATGTTGTTTTTGCCGGAACAGTTGACAAGCTGCTCAAATGCAAGAAATCCATTACAGGCAATTATCTAAGCGGCAGACTTAAAATCGAAGTTCCCAAAAACAGACGGCAGGGCAGCGGAAATTTCCTCACTGTCAAGGGCGCTTCGGAGCATAATCTGAAAAATATTGATGTCAGTATCCCTCTTGGCAAGCTTGTATGTGTAACAGGCGTTTCCGGTTCGGGAAAGTCCTCGCTTGTCAATGAAATCATCTACAAGCACCTTGCAGCAAAGCTTAATCGGGCAAAAATACGCAGCGGCAGCTTCAAAAGCATTGAGGGACTTGAATATCTTGACAAGGTAATCAATATCGACCAGTCCCCTATCGGCAGAACTCCACGTTCAAATCCTGCTACCTACACCGGTGTTTTCACCGATATCCGTGAACTTTTTGCAAAAACTGCCGACGCAAAAGCAAAAGGCTATACCAGTGGCAGATTCTCCTTTAACGTTAAAGGCGGACGCTGTGAAGCCTGCGAGGGCGACGGTATTATCAAGATCGAAATGCATTTTCTGCCGGATATTTACGTTCCCTGTGAGGTCTGCAAGGGTAAGCGCTATAACCGTGAAACTCTTGATGTCCACTACAAGGGAAAGTCAATTTATGATGTCCTCGAAATGACTGTTGACGAGGGAGCTGAATTCTTTGAACATATTCCCAAAATTGCCCGCAAGCTTAAAACACTGCAGGAAGTAGGTCTTGGCTATATCAAAATCGGTCAGCCCGCAACTACTCTCTCCGGAGGTGAAGCTCAGCGTGTAAAGCTTTCAACAGAGCTTTCCAAACGTGCTACAGGCAGGACTATATATATCCTTGATGAACCGACTACCGGTCTGCACAATGCGGACGTTCACAAGCTTATTGACGTTCTTCAAAGACTTACAGACAGCGGAAATACTGTCCTTGTTATTGAGCATAACCTGAATGTTATAAAGGTTGCTGACCATATCATTGATCTCGGTCCTGAGGGCGGCAACGGCGGAGGTACTATTGTTGCGGAGGGTACTCCCGAAGAAATAGTAAAGTGTCCTGAGTCCTACACAGGAAAATATCTCAGACCTTATCTTGAATAGACAAAAAAGACTGCTGTACCCATTGTGTGATACAGCAGTCTTTTATTTTAAATCATATTATTTCATACTGTCTGACGCTGACTGCAGAAACAGGTTCTGCCTCTGCCGCCGGCTTTTGCATTATTTACAGCAACATCTGTGCTCTTGAGAATTTCAGCGGAATTTCTTCCGTCGTTAGGATAATATGCAACACCAAAGCTTAATGAAGCATTAAAGGGATTTCCGTTTATAATTACAGGCGCACATACAGCACTGCAAAGCTTTTCAATGTAGGCTAAAACAGAAGCGTCTGTAGATTCTCCTTTGAGAAGAATTGCAAATTCATCACCGTCAAGCTTTCCGACAAAAGCTGACTCGCCGCAGAACTGCTTTAATCTGTCAGCATAGGTGCTGAGGATAATATCACCTGCATTATGACCGTATGTATCGTTGATCATCTTGAAATCGTCAATATTTGCTGAAATAACAGTAAAGGGTTCCTTGTTGTTCTTTTCGATATTCTCGTCGATCTGTTCAATAAACAGCTGTCTGTTTGCAAGACCTGTCAGGACATCATAATATGCAAGATATATAAGCTTCTGGTCTTTCTCACGAATGATCCTGTTGTTTTCAATAAGGTCCTCGTTTGCCTTTTTAAGCTCATCATTAGCCTTTGTAACCTTAGCGGAATAGGAATAAATAATGTAGCAGGTAACAGCTGTGATTATCGGACTTACAACACCGGGAAGTGCTCCGAAATTCTTAGTCAGCAGTGCAACAACAACCAGTGTATAAGCTGAGTTAAGCAGATTGATAACTACCGCTGTGACAACACCTTTTTTCTTTCCAAGAACAACCATTAGAACAGATACAAGCACCTGAATCTGTACAATAATTCCGTTAGCCGAATTAAGCGGACCAGGTGAACCGCCGTTTTGGGTTATTTCAGCAATTATTGCTGAAATTCGTCCCTGAAGCATTACAGTTACAAGAAACAGTATTACTCCGATAATAATAGCTGTGACCTCTTTTGCCGAGCCTTTTTTAGTTTTCATTTTATCCTCCTGAATTTTTAGATATTACAGCATTTACTGCACTTTAAATATTATACATCAACCGGAAATAATTGTCAATATAATAAAATCAGATTTTTAAAAAAGATGCTTTCATGATCTGCCATTAATGCCTGAATTCATCGGGAATATCGTAATTATCCATCCAGCTGTTGTCATAATAGCTGAGAATTATGCTGTCAATGACCGACTGGTATTCCTGCTGACGGATACCGCTGAAATCCTTAAAGATGACAAAATATTCCTCCTCCACATAATGCTGGAAATGTACCACTGTTCCGGTGTAATCATAACCGTCCTCCTGACCGGAGAAATAAACCTTATCCGCCTGCTTTTCAGCAGGACTTTCCGGAGAATTTGTATTATCCACAGGAATCATGAACTCCTGATAATCAGTGATATTTATGTTTTCAAACTGACTTTCCGCAAAATCACGGGAATTTGTCTTTGCATCATCGCCTTTCTGAGCTTTTATTTTTATCACATCACCGCTGAAATCGTCCGGAGTAAACAGCAGACTGCTGCTATGCGTCAGTGAGCCTAAATACTGATGCTTTTCTCTGAGATTCTGAGTATTTCTGTCAGAAACGGAGTTATTCATTCCCTCCGGAGTTGAAAATCCCATGCTGTGGCTTGCTGTGTAATTATCGGGAATAGATATCTTAATTCTGCTTGTCACTATTTCATATTCCACAAGAGGACCTCCCGGCTGAGAAATTCCTGTCGGGCGTTCTGTAGGCGGTTCAGTTTCAGCAGCTGTTGTGGGAGCTTTGGTCACCGGAACAGCTGTTACAACCTTCCTCGGAGCAGTAACCGTTTCTGTCTGTGATGTCTGAGCTGCCGGAATTT
>JAEDLA010000294.1 GCA_016295545.1 Oscillospiraceae bacterium
CCTGCCAAAGGGTTAATAAACCCTTTGGAATCCCACCTTTGCGGCTTCGCCGCTTATTATAGATATTTTATTGCCGAAGTAATAAATAACTTCCGCACAAGTAAAAGTCAATTTCCGTGTTCTTTGAAAAATTACCCCTTGACAAAAGCCGGAAAAAGTGGTATAGTAATTAGGTAATGCACAGTTGTACGCCACAGGCGGACTGTTTCCGCAAAATTTATTTTCGTATCGACAGGTGTGTATATCAATGAAAAAAAATTCACAGTTGATTGTAGCAGACGCTCAGATTCTGCCTGACGTGTTTTCAAAGGTTCTTGAAGTAAAAAAGCTTATGGCTCAGAAAGGCGCAAAAAGCTTTGCCTCAGCCTGTAAACGTGTTGGTATCTCCAGAAGTGCATATTACAAGTACAAGGACTGCGTTTTCTCCTATGAGGAACTTTTTACACGCAGAATAGTAAATATGCACCTTCTTCTTAACGACCAGCCCGGAGTGCTTTCCAGTGTGCTGATTTTTCTCCACAGCTGCGGAGCCAACGTGCTGACTGTTAACCAGAGCATTCCTGTAGACGGTGCGGCGGCGGTCAATATATCGCTGCGTCTGTCCGAAGAATCTGAAAACGAGCTGGTTTCATTAAATTCAATCAAAGAGCTTGACGGAGTACTTGAAGTAAAAATATTCTCCGCCGAGTAGTTTTTCCGGAGGTTTCTTTTATGTCAGTTAAATTTGCTGTTTTAGGTCATGGTGTTGTAGGCTCAGGCGTTGTTGAGCTTTTTTATAAAAATAAGGAGAAAATCGAGAAAAAAGCCGGTTGTGAAATTGAACTGAAATATATTCTTGACCTCAGAGATTTTCCTGATACTCCCTATGCCGACAAGTTTACAAAGGATTTCAACGATATTCTGAATGATGACGAGGTAACAGCTGTTACAGAGTGTATGGGCGGCCTTGAACCTGCATTCACATTTGTAAAAGCCTGCCTTGAAAGGGGAAAGAGCGTTTCTACTTCAAATAAGGAGCTTGTTGCTGAAAAAGGTGATATTCTTCTTGCAATCGCAAAGGAAAAAAACTGCAATTTCTTCTTTGAAGCAAGCGTAGGCGGAGCTATCCCGATAATCCGTCCGCTTCATAAGTGCCTTGCTGCCAATGATATCTCCAGCGTTTCAGGCATTCTCAATGGTACGACAAACTTCATTCTGACAAAAATGTACAATGATAATATGGCTTTCGGAGATGCACTCAAGCTCGCTCAGGAGCTTGGCTATGCTGAGAAAGATCCTACTGCTGATATTGAGGGCTTTGATGCCTGCCGCAAGATATGCATTATCTCCTCACTTGTTTACGGCAAGCACGTTTATCCGAAAAGTGTCTATACAAAGGGTATTTCCGATATTGACCTTGCTGATGTTCAGACTGCTGATTCAATGGGATATTCCATAAAGCTTATCGCAAGTGTAAGGCGTATGGAAAACGGAAATATACTGCCCTGCGTTATGCCTATGCTTGTTTCTCACGAGAATATTATTTCCAGTGTCAGCGATGTTTTCAATGCTGTTCTTGTTGACGGCGACGCTGTTGACAAGGTAATGTTCTACGGACGAGGTGCAGGTAAATTCCCGACAGCAAGCGCAGTTGTAGGCGATCTTATTGACTCCGTAAAGCACAAAATCACTGTTTTCTCCCAGAGCTGGGAGCCTGCTGAGGACGACAGCTTCGTTGAAAAAATTGACAGCTTCAAGTCCCGCTGGTATATCAGAGTAAGCTCCGGTGCAAAGGTCAGCGATTCTGCACAGCTTGAAACAGAAAGCGGACTTTCATACATCACCGACAATGAGCTTACATTTGCAGAAGCAATGAGTGAAGCTGAAAAATCCGGCGCACTTGCAGTTATTCCGGTACTTGAATAATAAAAAGCACTTTTGTGTCTTTCATGGACTCAAAAGTGCTTTATTTTATTGAAAAAGGAAAAGTTGATTAATCGTGGGATTCCAAAGGGTTTATTAACCCTTTGGCGGAGTCCAGAGGCAGAGCCTC
>JAEDLA010000295.1 GCA_016295545.1 Oscillospiraceae bacterium
ACTGTTGCAGATATTGTTACTCTTACCGGCGAAAACAGGTTTATAGTCTCATATGGAATGCAGCTTATTGAAAATTCAGACAGACCTTCTGTAATTGCTCTTAAAAAGGTTTGCAGCCTTGAAAATAAAAAGCTCAACTCATATTCTATCGGCTTTGGTATTGCTCCGAGAATCAATGCTGCCGGCAGATTTGGTTCTCCCATAACAGCTGCACAGCTTTTTCTCTGTGAAGAACCGGAAAAATGCGAAGAACTGGCTGCCGAACTGAACGACCTTAACAATCAGCGCAAAGAAGCTGAAAATGATATACTGACATCTATTTATCATTCAATTGACAGTAATCCTGATATACTCAGCAAACGTGTACTTTTTATCTGCGGAAAAGGCTGGCATCACGGCGTTATCGGTATTATTGCATCAAAAATCCTTGAACGTTTCGGAAAGCCCTGTTTTATTGCATCGGAAGAAAATGGTGAAATTAGAGGCTCAGCACGTTCTTTTGGCAGCTTTTCCATTTTTGGTGCTCTTAATTACGCTTCAGAAGCTCTTGAAAAATTCGGCGGTCATCCCGGTGCAGGAGGTTTCACTATAAAATCAGGAATGGCAGAGCGTTTTGACGCTCTCCTGCAGCAGTATGCACTGGAAAATCATGAAAATATGCCTGTTCTGACAATCACTGCTGACGCTGTAGCTTCTCCGGTAGAGCTAACTGTTGATAATATAAAAAGTCTTGAGCTTCTTGAACCTTTTGGTGCTGACAATGAAAAGCCTCTTTTTTATATTGAAAATGCTGTTGTAAAAGACATTTTTCCTCTCTCAAACGGTGCTCACAGCAAGCTCAGACTCAAATACGGTTACACAGAGATTGACGCTCTTATTTTTCGCACTTCTCCAGCTGAATTAAGCGTGGAAAGAGGCGACAGCTGTAATATTATTGCCGAGCTTGGAATTAATTCCTACAATAACAATGAATCAGTCAGCATTGTTGTCCGTGATTACAGAAGCTCACATATTCAGCAGGATAAAATTATTTCCGCTGTTTCTGTCTGTGAAAAGTTCAGCAGAGGTGAATCTCTGCCTGACAATTACTACAAAAGCATGATTCCTGTGCGTGATGAAATTGCAGAAATATACGTAAAAATTCCTCCTAATGGAATCTGCACTGACACACTTTTTTCAAGAATAAGAAATCCCCGAATTAATTACTGTAAATTCACTATTGCACTTCAGGCACTTTCACAGCTCAGTCTTATCAGCCGCACCTATGCGGATAACAAAGTTTTCCGCCTAAAAGCTGAAAAAAAAGTTGATATACTCTCTGCTCCGGTTCTGACTGAACTTATGGGCAGAATTAAACTGCCTACTTCACATATATAAATTTTATTCATATATCTAATACATCAATCTCGGCTTCCGCCTGCCGGAAAAGCGGCTGCCGCATTACTCTGCGGCAACAGGAGAATCACTATGACTGACGATAAAAAATTCGCTCAGATGAATCACGATGAAACAGAGGTTCCCATACCCGATACTGCTTCAACTGAGATAACTCCGGAACTTCTGAAACAGATTCCTGATTATGACGACAATTTCACAATCGATATGATCATTCAGAAAATTCTTACAGACGACCGGCAGTACGATCTCAGCAAGATCGTTACTGCTTATGAATTTGCCGCAAAAGCTCACAAGGGACAAAAACGCTCTTCCGGTCAGGATTATATCATTCACCCTCTTGCAGTCTCCTATATTCTGCTGGAGCTTGGCATGGACACTGATACTATCTGTGCAGCTATGCTTCATGATGTTGTTGAAGATACTCCTGTTACTCTCGATGAGGTCAAAAAGAGATTTGGTCAGGACGTTGCTATGCTCGTTGACGGCGTTACAAAGCTGAATAAGATACCTATGTTTAACCGTGAGGAACAGCAGGCAGAAAATGTCAGAAAGATACTTCTTGCAATGTCCCAGGATATTCGTGTTATGATTATCAAGCTTTGTGAC
>JAEDLA010000296.1 GCA_016295545.1 Oscillospiraceae bacterium
ATCCCCCGTCTCATATTGATATACCCCATAAAGGGGTATATCAATATGAGGAGGAAACCAAGAAACATTGTCCATTGGCAAATAATCAAGAAGATAGCCACCTTAATAATAAAGAAAAGTAATAAACGATCCCTGTACATGAACAACTCTTGACAGCGTGTATATTTTGTGTTATAATTGAATTAATTCAGCAATTATTACAAATTCCGAAAATCAGCAAAAGAGGTGACTTCTATGTGGAAATTCAGCAGCGGCGCTCCGGTAAGTTCTCAGGCAGCGGAGGAAATAAAGCTTCGCATAATCAGTGGAATTTACAAGCCGGGACAAAAGCTTCCCTCTGTACAGGAGCTTGCTGCCGAAGCACGGCTCAACCCGAATACAATGAAAAGCGTTATCGAACAGGCGGTGAATGACGGGTACATAATTTACCTGAAAAGCTCCGGCTGCTACATCACCGATGACGAGGAGCTTATAGGCAGACTTCGCAGTGAACGCTGCAGCAAGGCTGTAAAGGCATTTCTGGCTGAAATGAACGAATTAGGCATTACCGCAGATGAGGCGGCTGAGCTTCTGATTCGGGAAAATAACATGGAAAGGGATAATGATTCACAGGAGAATCATGGTGAATAATATGGCGGAGCTGCTTAAATGCACAGGGCTTTCAAAAAAATACGGCAAAAAAGAAGCCCTCTTTCCCCTCGACCTTACGCTTCAGAGCGGTCAGATAATCGGACTGCTTGGCCCTAACGGCAGCGGAAAGACTACACTGATAAAAATGATATGCGGACTTCTCAGTCCCTCCTCCGGAGAGCTTCTTATTGACGGCAAGGAAGTGGGAGTTGAAACAAAAAAGATAGTCTCCTATCTGCCGGAGCGCACCTACATTCCGGACTGGATGAAAGTGAAAAATATTCTTGACTACTTCTGCGACTTTTACGAGGACTTCCGCCGTGAGCTTGCAGAGGATATGCTGAGGAGACTGGACATCAGAACCGATGCAAAAATAAAAACCCTGTCAAAGGGTACAAAGGAAAAGGTTCAGCTTATACTTGTAATGAGCCGCAATGCAAAGCTTTATCTCCTAGATGAGCCTATTGCCGGAGTGGATCCTGCGGCAAGGGATTACATTCTTGACACTATCCTTAAAAACTACAATCCGGAGGCTTCAATTATAATCTCCACACACCTTATACAGGATATTGAACGCATTCTTGATGATGTTGTTATGATACAGTACGGACACCTTAAAATTCACGGTTCAGCTGATGCAATACGCAAGGAAAAGGGTATGTCCGTAGATGAATTTTTCAGGGAGGTGTTCAGATGTTAGGCAAGCTTTTTAAGCATGAATTTATTTATACGGCAAAGAGATTCATACCTCTTTATATTATCGGGTTTGCTGCTGCCGGAGTTATGCGGCTTCTTTCAGAAATTACAGAAATTGATAGTATGGAGTGGACAGATAACCTGGCTGTAATGTTCATATATTCCAGTCTGCTTATAGCTATAGGCATGGCAACAGTAGTACTTACCATTTATGCAATGTATTCAAGCATTCCCCGTTTTCATAAGAATATGTTTTCTGATGAGGGATACCTTACAAATACTCTGCCGGTATCTCCCTACAGCCATGTTTTATGCAAATTCACTACGGGACTTGTCTGGTATATCATTACTGTGTTGGTGGTGGCACTGATACAGTTTATATCATTCGGTGAATGGGAGGGAGCATTGCTTTCCACTCCGTCAATTCTGACAGCTCAGCTAACAGAAAGCTCTCCTGCTGAAACAATACTGTCATTTTATTCATCAGTAGCTTCATACAGCGCATTTATCCTTATGTGCTATATGTGCGACTCAATCAGAGCAATGTCAGGCGGTAAGACTTCTACAGCTGTATTTATGGCAATAGGATTTGTCATACTTAACGGAATAGTTTTATCCTTTATCTACGGAGCAATTTCCACATTATCAGAAACAAAATATGAGTCGTCCATTCAG
>JAEDLA010000036.1 GCA_016295545.1 Oscillospiraceae bacterium
TCTTCTACGGTGATGCCGGTTCAGACGCTGACCAGGTAAAGGGTGACGGCGCTCTTGATACAAAGAAATCTCACAATATCACTCACTCCTACAATCACTTCTTCGATAACGGAAAGTGTAATCTTCAGGGAGCTAATTCAAGCGATACTTCAAATTACATCACATACCACCACAACTGGTATGACCACTCCGACTCACGTCATCCCCGTGTAAGAGTTGCTACAGTTCACGTTTACAACAACTATTACGACGGAAATGCTAAGTACGGTATCGGCTCAACAACAGGTTCAGATGTATTTGTTGAGAACAACTATTTCAGAAATTGTTATGAACCTATGCTTATCTCAAGTCAGGGTTCAGAGGGCGGTCTTGTACTCTCAGGTGAAACCGGCGGTATGATAAAGGCTTACGGCAACGTTATTATTGGTGCCGGAAAGTTTGTACCATACAGTGAGAACAACACAGACTTTGATGCTTATGTTGCTTCATCAAGAAATGAACAGGTTCCCTCATCTGTTGCTTCAAAGAGCGGCGGAAATACATACAATAACTTCGATACAGCAAGTGATATGTACAAATACAACGTTGACGCTGCAGAAGATGTTCCTGCAAAGGTAATGGCTAATGCCGGACGTGTAAACGGCGGTGACTTCAAGTGGCAGTTCGACAACAGTGTTGATGATACAAGCTATGCTGTAAATACTGCGCTTAAGGCTGCACTTGTTGCTTATAACGATTCAATCGTTGCTATCGGCAGCGGATTTAAGGAGGATTCAGGCAATACTCCTGTTGTTACAACAACTCAGGCTCCCGTAGTTACAACAACAGCTGCACCTGTAACAACTGTTTCAACTACAACTCAGACAATCGTTACAGGCTCTGACGTAATTTACTGTTCACCCTCCGGCGGCGGAGACGGCAAGTCCATGAACTCACCTACAGATGTTCTTACTGCTATTTCCTCTGTTAAGGCTGGCGGTACTATCTACCTCCTCGA
The DNA here is from genome assembly GCA_016295545.1 of Oscillospiraceae bacterium. Taxonomy (GTDB): domain Bacteria; phylum Bacillota; class Clostridia; order Oscillospirales; family Ruminococcaceae; genus Ruminococcus. The sequence goes on from JAEDLA010000036.1 coordinate 998, forward strand.
GGGAACTTACAAATTCAGCGATATGATTCTCATTGATGAGAACAACAGCGGTACAGCCGGTGCTATGAAAACTATCTCAGCTTATCCCGGCGCAAAGGTTGTCTGGGACTTCTCCGGACAGGGCGCTGCTGATGCTTCAAAGAGAGGCATTACCCTTAACGGTGATTACTGGCACTTCTACGGCTTTGAGATTACTAAGGCTGCTGACAACGGTATGCTTCTTGCCGGCAGCAACAACAAGATAGAAATGATGGTATTCAATGACAATCAGGATACCGGACTTCAGATTTCAAGATATAATACAAATGCTGCTACAATTGCAGACTGGCCGTCCTACAACTACATTCTCAACTGTACTTCAAAGAACAACTGCGATGACGCTACAATGGAGAATGCAGACGGATTTGCTGCAAAGCTTACCTGCGGTGAGGGCAACGTATTTGACGGCTGTATGGCTTACAACAACTCCGATGACGGCTGGGATCTCTTTGCCAAGACTGAAACTGGTCCTATCGGCGTAGTTACTATCAAGAACAGCATTGCGTTCAGAAACGGTTTCACTGAATTCGGCGAAGGCTATGGTGACTGTGACGGAAACGGCTTCAAGCTCGGCGGTTCAGGCGTAGGTACAGCTCACGTTGTTGAGAACTGCTTCGCATTTGAAAACCTCCACTGCGGATTTACTGATAATAATAACCCGAAGCTGGGAACTCTCATTAACTGTACTGCTGTAAACAACAACGGCGAAGGCAAGGGCAAGCCGAACTTCTCCTGCTACCGCTGCACAGATGACGGCTGCGACTTTGAGAATATAATTTCTTACTATAACGAAAGCGTATTTATGTCAGATTCCAAGCTTGCCGGCGGAGCTTCCAACGATAAGTTTGTGGGTACATTCAAAAACGGTGTATATTACAACAGCGGCTACTATAAGGTTGATGCAAAGACTAATGTTAAAAACGGCGAAAAAATCGGAACAAAGTATGACGGACTTACCGCTTCTGACTTTGTATCACTGACAAAAGCTCCGGCACAGGGTACAGACTTCCACACAGCATGGAGAAATGCAAACGGAACTCTCAACACAGGCGGACTTTATGAGACAAAAGGCTCTTACCAGTCAATGGGATATCATTTTGATTCATCTTCAGATGTTCCGGCAGTCACAACTGCTGTTACAACAGCTAATCCTCAGACAACAACAACTACAACAAAGTCCACACAGCCGCCTGTTGCAGGAGGATATGTTCACGACTTTACAGCTAACGGCACAAGCAGCAGCTTCTTCACAATTTCCGGTAACCTTTCAACAGGCAAGGGCACAGTAAATTATGCAGGCAAAACACTTACACAGTGCCTGAAAATGGAGACAGCAACAAGTATCACATTTAATTCAGCAAATGCAGGCTCAATCACCCTTGTATTTGTTGAACCAGCAGCTACAATTAAGGTTGACGGTACTAAGTACACATCATCCGGAGACGGAATCATAACTGTAGATCTTGCAGCAGGTTCACACACGATTTCAAAGGCTGACGCAGCTAACCTGTTCTATATGGTATTTGCAGAAAGCGGTTCATCAGAAACCACTGCTGCAACAACTACTACAGCACAGCCTGTCACAACAACTGCTGCTACAACTACTGTTCCTGCCGCAGATGTAGTTTACGGTGATGCAGACAGTGACGGCAGAGTTGGAATCGCCGATGTTGTAAAGGTAATGATGTACGCTACAAATAAATCAGCTAACCCTCTCACAGAAGCTGAGCTTAACAATGCCGATGTTTACAACAGAGGCGACGGCGTATTCATTTCAGATGCCCTCTCTATCCAGAAAAAGGTAGCTCAGGTTATCGATTCACTTCCTGAGTCCTGATTGCAGGAAATATAATGAATAAAATGAATAGATGTGATATTCCTCATAGGTAATAAAAATTCATCACGGAGAGCTTTATCGGCTCTCCGTTTTTTTTGTGAGTGGCTATATCGCAGTTTATCCACCCGTGTTATTATGTCTGCAAAGTAAAATAAGTTTGCCCTCTCTCAGAGGGAGGGTACATTAGTTAAAAACATTTATCTTGACCTTGTTTGTCATATATGGTATAATAAATCTATACAAAATTTTATTTAAGGATAGTGTAGTATGGGATTATTTAAAAAATTGTTCTCTAAGAGAACGTGGGAGCCTCTGTTCTGTAAGCCTGCTGATATTTTTAATCTTATCAAAGAGTGCGTGGATATTAATGCGCCTTTGCTCAATCTTGTTATTGAATATAACGGCGCAGAGCATAAAATAGGCGTTACGTCCGATTATTCCAGTGCGAGAGGACCTTTTGACACTGTCTATTATTGTGACGATGTTGAATATTCCACATTAGAGGAGATGCAGTTTTCTTGCCGTATAGACGGTAAATTATTTTCTGAAATGGATACGGTAAAGATTCTCAGGGACGAGGAAGTCGGGGATCCCAGAGGAAATACCTACTTTGAACGGAACGGGATAATGTAAATAGACTGAAAAGCAGGGAGTGTTTCGGCTGCAGGGGACGAAAAAAGGGCTGTACCGCATTGGTACAGCCCTTATAAACGTTAAATCCGAAATTACTTGATTTCGATTGTAGCGCCAGCTTCCTCAAACTTAGCCTTGATCTCATCAGCCTCTGCCTGAGAAACGCCTTCCTTGATAGCCTTAGGAGCAGCCTCAACAACAGCCTTAGCTTCCTTAAGACCAAGACCGAGAACGTCCTTAGCAACCTTGATAACAGCCATCTTAGCGTCACCAAATGAAGTAAGTACAACGTCAAACTCTGTCTTAGCAGCCTCAGCAGCACCAGCAGCACCTGCAGCCGGAGCAGCAGCGATAGCAGCTGTTACGCCGAATTCCTCCTGGATAGCGTCTACGAGCTCGGAAAGTTCGAGAACTGTAAGCTCTTTGATCTCATCAACAAATTTAGTAATCTTCTCTGAAGCCATGATAATAATCTCCTTTATAAATATTTTACGGGCTGGGGACAGAAAATGTCCGGATTAAGAATAAACAGAAAATCAGGCAGCCTCTTCCTCTGATTTCTTGTCTGCAACAGCCTGAACGGTTGCTGCGAGCTTCTGCATAGGTCCCTGTAAAGAGCCAACGAGCTGTGCAAGAAGAACGTCCTTTGACGGAATCTTTGACAGAGCTGTAACGCCTGCCTGGTCATAGACAACGCCCTCAACAAAGCCTGCCTTAAGATTGAACTTATCCTCGCCTGCTGATTCAGCGAACTTACCTAAAACTCTTGCGGGAGCTGTCTGGTCATCGTTGGAAAGGGCGATAGCAGTTGTGCCGTTGAGAACCTCTTCGAAGCCTTCAATGCCGCAGTTTTTGAACGCACGGGAAAGCATGGTGTTCTTCTCTACGAAGTAATTTACGCCTGCTTCACGAAGCTCTTTTCTGAGCTTTGTGTCCTCCTCAACGGTAATTCCCTTGTAATCAACGAGAACGCCGGAAACGGAAGCCTTGATAAGTTCAGTAAGCTGTTCAACCTTAGCCTTTTTAGCTTCAAGAATCTTTTCGCTTGGCATGAGTATATTCACCTCCGAATAAATGTTATCGTATCCGAAAGTGCAATAAAAAGCCTTTCCCGACAGAACGAGAAAGGCATAGTGATTCACTGATTGCAATTCCTCGGCGGGACTTACGGATCACTCCGGCCAGCTGTCTTTAGAATACGATATGTACTGCGATTTTTCACAGCTTTAATATTATAGCACATTATTTTGGGATTGTCAAGGGAAAAACGAAAAAAATTTGCTCTTGCGTAAATAAATTATTTTTTGTAGTACTTGACATTTGTCAGATAATATGGTAAAATAAAATAAATTGTGGATTGCTGCAGTTCAGTGACATACTGTCTGTGCTTTCCTCATTATTGACCGCTTCACATCTGAAGCTAAAGCCATACGGACAGCTGGGTCAAGAGCCGAACGGCAACTAAGTTGCCTTATTGAAATTCTTTTTATGAGTTTATTTTTTACAACTTGTGAAACGGGTACAATAAGAGTAGTAAAAGTGTTTTGCTATATAGACTCTTGAATCCAATGCCATTGTATTTAAAATTATGCTTTGCTGCATTTTTCTACGGTATTCAGGCGCACAAGGAGAGATTCTTTGTGCGCTTTTATTTTGAGCCTTTTCAGCCCGAAGGCTCCTGACAGAGGTGTGTTTATGGAAAATAAATTAAAGCTTTACGGCTTCAATAATCTTACAAAATCGCTCAGCTTCAATATTTACGATGTCTGCTACGCCAAAACGTCAAAAGAGCAGAAAAACTATATTGCCTATATCGATGAACAGTACAATTCAGAGCGTATCTGTGACATAATGACTCATGTTACCGAGATGATCGGTGCGCAGGTGCTCAGCATCTCACGGCAGGACTACGATCCGCAGGGAGCTTCTGCTACATTCCTTATTGCTGATGACACAATGGTTCCTGCGGGAGGAAACGAAATTGCGGCACATCTTGACAAAAGTCATGTAACAGTTCATACCTATCCGGAGTTTCATCCCCAGAACAGCATAGCAACATTCAGAGTTGATATAGATGTAGCTACCTGCGGAAAAATAACACCGCTTACTGCACTGGACTACCTTATCGGCAGCTTTGACTCTGATATTATTACTATGGATTACCGTGTACGTGGCTTTACCCGTAACGTTGACGGTGAAAAAGTCTTTATCGACCATAAAATAACCTCTATTCAGGACTATATCGACGACCGGACACTTGAACGCTATGACGCAATGGACATAAATGTATATCAGGCAAATATTTTCCATACAAAAATGCTCATCAAGGAGCTTTACCTGCAAAATTATCTTTTCAACACAGATGTGAACGAGCTTCCGCCGAAAAGAAGGCTGGAGATAAGCACGGCACTGCGTCAGGAAATGATTGAAATATTCAGCGGAAGGAATGTGTACTGAAATGTTTGACCAGAACAGAGCGCCTATTTTCGAGGCACTTCAGAAATTCAAGGAAATGCGCATAGTACCCTTTGACGTTCCCGGACATAAGCGTGGACGGGGCAACGAGGAGCTTACACGCTTTCTTGGAAAGCAGTGCATGGATATTGATGTAAATTCAATGAAGCCTCTGGACAATCTCTGCCACCCTGTTTCCGTGATAAAGGAGGCGGAGGAAATTGCTGCTGAGGCTTTTGGTGCGGCTCATGCCTTTTTCATGGTAGGCGGGACTACCTCTGCTGTTCAGAGCATGATAATGTATGCCTGCAAAAGCGGAGAAAAAATCATTATGCCGAGAAATGTTCACCGCAGTGCAATAAATGCACTTATTCTTACAGGAGCAGTTCCGGTGTATGTTAATCCCGATGTTAATTCCCAGCTGGGAATAGCTCTTGGAATGTCACCTGACCAGGTGGAAAAGGCAATTGAGGAAAATCCCGATGCAAAGGCAGTTCTTGTGAATAATCCCACATATTACGGTATATGCTCTGATTTAAGAAGAATAACTGAGCTTGCCCATGCAAAGGGAATGAAGGTCCTTGTAGACGAGGCTCACGGAACTCATTTCTACTTTGGCAGCAATTTTCCGGTAACAGCAATGGCGGCGGGAGCAGATATAGCTTCCGTAAGTATGCACAAATCCGGAGGAAGCCTTACTCAAAGCTCATTTCTGCTTATGGGAAGCAATATAAATGCCGACTATATGCGGCAGATAATAAATCTTACACAGACCACAAGCGCATCATATCTGCTGCTGTCAAGCCTTGATATTTCAAGAAAAAGGCTTGCTCTTAACGGCAGGGAGATATTTGCAAAAACCGTTGAATATGCCGAGTACGCCCGTAAGGAGATAAACGGGATAGGCGGTTATTATGCATATTCCCGTGAGCTTATAAACGGCGGCAGCATTTACGATTTTGATATATCAAAGCTTTCCGTGAATACACTGCCTATAGGTCTTGCCGGAATAGAGGTATATGACCTCCTCAGGGACGAGTACGATATACAGATAGAGTTCGGCGATATCGGCAATATCCTTGCATATCTCTCTGTGGGAGACAGAAGGCAGGACGTTGAAAGGCTTATCAGTGCCCTTTCGGAAATAAAAAGGCGGTTCGGAAAGACCGGTACAGGTATGCTTACTCAGGAGTACATCAATCCCATAGTTGCTGACACTCCGAGAAAGGCATTCTATGCGGATAAGGTTTCACTTCCCCTTGAGGAGACAGCAGGACATATATGCACGGAATTTGTAATGTGCTATCCGCCCGGAATACCCATTCTTGCGCCGGGAGAGCTTATTACAGAGGACATAATCAGCTATATCAGATACGCAAAGGAAAAGGGCTGCTCCATGACAGGCACAGAGGACATCAACATCGAGCGGCTGAATGTTGAAAGGAGCAATGATTAATATGGAGCTGTGGTTTACCGAAAGGCACACACCCAATGTAAAATTTTCAATCAAGGTTGACAGGCAGATATACAGCGGAAACAGCGAATTTCAGCGTATCGACGTTTTCGATTCAAAGGAATTCGGACGTTTTCTCACTCTTGACGGCTATATGATGCTGACGGAAAAGGACGAGTTTATCTATCACGAAATGATAACCCATGTTCCTATGGCAGTACATCCCAATCCGAAAAATGTTCTTGTTATCGGTGCAGGAGACGGGGGAGTGCTCCGTGAGCTGACACGTTATCCCACTGTGGAAAATATTGACCTTGTGGAGATAGACGAGCTTGTTGTGGAGGTCTGCAAGCAGTATCTGCCTACAACAGCCTGCCGCTTTGACGATCCGAGACTTCATATCTTCTACGAGGACGGAGTACGCTTTATCAGGCGCTGTGAGGATATGTACGATATTATAATAGTTGATTCCACCGATCCTTTCGGACCGGGAGAGGGACTTTTTACAAAGGAGTTTTACGGCAGCTGCTTCAAGGCGCTCCATGATGATGGAATAATGGTAAATCAGCATGAGAGTCCGTTTTATGCTGAGGACGCTCTTGCAATGCAGCGTTCCCACAAGCGTATTGTTGAAAGCTTTCCTATAAGCAAGGTCTATCAGGCACATATTCCCACATATCCCTCAGGACACTGGCTTTTCGGCTTTGCTTCAAAGAAATATCACCCTACCAACGACTACAACGGCACAAAGTGGAGTATGCTGGGACTTAAAACCAAGTATTACAATCCGAGACTTCATGTCGGTTCATTTGCACTTCCAAACTATGTAGAGGAGCTTTTAAGAGATGTTGAATAAAAATATACAGACCTTTATCGCCTGTGATTCTGAATATTCAGAGGCAGAAACAGTTCTTTTCGGTGCAGGCTTTGACGGTACAACAAGCTTTCGTCCGGGAACACGATTTGCTCCCGAAGCCATAAGGAGTGAAAGCTTCGGAATCGAGACGTACAGCCCCTATCAGGATAAGGATATGCTTGATTATTCTTACTTCGACAGCGGAGACTTAGAGTTGCCTTTCGGTGACACCGAAAAGGTACTTTCCTATATTCAGCAGCGTTCGGAAACTATCCTCAGTGACGGAAAGCGTCCCTTTATGATAGGCGGTGAACACCTTGTTACTCTTGGTTCAGTAAGAGCAGTTAAGGAAAAATACGGGGAGCTGTATATTATTCATTTTGACGCTCATGCTGACCTGCGTGACGATTATCTCGGACAAAAGCTTTCCCATGCCTGTGTGCTGCGAAGATGCCATGAGCTTGTGGGGGACGGTCATATTTTCCAGTTCGGCATTCGCAGCGGTGACCGTGAGGAATTTGAATTTGCAAAGAAACATACTGTTATGAACAAATTCAACCTTGACGGTCTTGCCGGAACAGTTGAAAAGCTCAGAGGAAAAAATGTTTACCTGACGGTTGATATGGACGTGCTTGATCCCTCTGTATTTCCCGGTACAGGTACTCCGGAAGCGGAGGGCGTTACATTTAAGGAGCTTCGTGAAGCTGTTACCCTTGTGTGCAGTCAGCTTAATATAGTCGGCTGTGATGTGAACGAGCTTAGTCCTCATTATGATCCCACCGGAGTTTCAACAGCTGTCGCCTGCAAATTGATTCGTGAAATTCTTTTGGCACTTTCAGAATAAAAGTGAGGCTTGACATGAAAAAATGGTACAATGAAGAATATGAATTTGAGATTGAGGTCACAGGCTTTCTGCGTGGTGACCATACAGAGCATTATTGCCGCAACGGTGAGGAAATCGGTGACAAATACTGCTGCACTTACGGCTGTCCTGTAAATGAAAAAGGATATGGGATATGCAGTAAAACAATGATGATGCTGTATCCGCTTAGGGAGGCAGTACGAAGCGGCGGCAATCTGGAAAATCTTGGCGGTGACGGAAAATACAGCAAAAATATTGTATGTCCTGACGGTTGTGTAATATTCCGGCTGACTGCAAAGCCTCTTGGCAATGAAAATTTTTTCAGGGGCGGATTCTGCAATGAGCCGTAATTTCTCTGCCGTAATATTATAACCGAAATCAAAGGAGTGTATTGAAATGAAAAAATGTATGATTATTGGCTGCGGAGGAGTTGCC
>JAEDLA010000037.1 GCA_016295545.1 Oscillospiraceae bacterium
TGACGGAACGATAGCGGACAAATTTTTCAGCAGGTTGATGTGGAATTAGTATAAATCTTAATCGTTTATGAATACTGAAAATGCACGGTATGCGCTGTAAACATCGATTTTTGATACGATCTCAAAGGGGGCGTGCATAGAGAGCACAGGTACTCCCACATCTATGGTATCAACGTCAAGATTGGCAATGTAAGCCGCAACAGTTCCGCCGCCGCCCATGTCAACCTTTCCAAGCTCACCTGTCTGCCATATTACATTATTGCTGTCAAGCAGATTTCTTACTCTGCCCACAAATTCCGCAGAAGCGTCAGAAGTTCCGGACTTTCCTCTTGCACCGGTAAATTTAGTCACGCAGACACCCTTATTGATATAGGCGCAGTTGTTTCTCTCCATAACCTCCGGAAAAGTAGGATCAAAGGCTGCATTAACATCGGCTGAAAGGCACTGTGAAGCAGAAAGTACAGTTCTTCCCTTTGAACCTAAATCCTCTGCAAGGTCGGCGATAAAGTATTCCAGATATGATGAGCAAAGACCTGTATTTCCGTCACTTCCTGTTTCCTCCTTGTCAGTAAGAACGGTAACAACAGTATGCTTCGGATTTTCGCAGTCAAGAGTTGCTGCAAAGGCTGTATATGCACATACTCTGTCGTCGTGACCGTATGAACCTATCATGCTTCTGTCAAAGCCGATATCTCTTGCCTTAAAGGCAGGAACAGCTTCAAGCTCCGCAGAGATGAAATCAGATTCAGTAATGCCGTACTTTTCAAAAAGAATGCTGAGGATATTCAGCTTGACAAGTTCGCTTCCCTCATCGTCCCTGAAAGGACGTGAACCGATAACAATGTTAAGCTCCTCTCCCTTGATTCCCTGAGCAAGAGTGCGCTTCATCTGATCTGTACCAAGATGCGGAAGCAGGTCAGTCACACAGAAAACAGGATCTCCCTCGTCCTCGCCGATTGAGACAGTGATCTTTGAATTGTCGCTTTTAACGATAACTCCGTGAAGTGCAAGGGGCATTGCAGTCCACTGATACTTTTTGATTCCGCCATAGTAATGCGTCTTGAAAAGAGCCATTTCACTGTCCTCATAAACAGGATTCTGCTTCAGGTCAAGTCTGGGAGAATCTATATGAGCCGCACAAAGCCTTACACCGGAGCTTATTGGCTCTGTACCGATAATTGCCATAACAACTGCCTTGTCTCTGTTGTTTTTGTAGATCTTATCGCCGGGGTTGAGCTTCATGCCGGGAACATACTCCACATAACCCTTAGCTGTCAGCATTTCAACAGCAACAGCTGCTGCCTCACGCTCAGTTTTTGCCCTGTCGAGGAATTTCTTGTAATCCTCGCAGAAAGCGTCACATTCAGCTATTTCACTGTCGTTCATTCTGAGAAATCCGTTTTTCTTCTTTGCAAAAAGCTTTTCTTTAAGCTCCCTGACCTGACTGGTTTTTTCTGACATAATCATTTCCTCCAATTCAATCTGTATTTTTATTATAATAATAATCCTTTATTTTATCCGAAACTTCTTTAGAAATTCCGTTAACCACCTCAAGTGACTGATTATTTGAAATAATGTAATCGGAATGCTTCCTGAAAAAATCCTCACTGAGCTGTGAATCCATACGCTGCCTTGCCTGACCGGCAGTAAGTCCGTCACGCTGAATGATTCTTTCTTCACGAATATTGTCGTCCGAAACTACGGAGATTATCAGCTCGCAGAAATCGTCAGCACGGCTTTCAAAAAGAGTAGGAGCGTCAAGAAGTATCAGCTTCTCCCCTTTCAGCGAATGCCAGCGAATCTGCCGGAGAATCTCGCCGGTAATATAAGGATATGTAATGGAGTTAAGCATTTCCAGCTTCTTTTTATCAGTAAAAACCAGTGCTGCAAGGGCTCTGCGGTCAAGGGAGCCGTCCTCCTGAATGACCTCCTGTCCGAAGAAATCCGCTATCTCGTTCAGGCATTTAGTGCCCTTTTCCACTACTTTTCGTGCAATCAGATCAGCATTGATAACTGCAAAGCCGTTTTCAGCAAATACCTTTGAAACAGTGCTTTTTCCTGCACCGGTCTGACCGGTCAGTCCAACGACCATTGTGCCGCCAAGACCGTTCATATCCTTATCACCTCGAATCCTGCCGCCCGTATAAGGCGGTTATATACTGCAAGTCCTACGCCCTCCTTTGAGGGAGCACGGACATATACCTTTTCTGCGCCAAGCCTGTCAAGCTCTCTGAGCTTCTGAAAGATAAAATGAGCCTGCTGTAAGCTGTCAGCCCCATAGGTAAGGCACTTACAGGGCATTTCATTCTCCTCCCCGTCAAATACAAGGGCATATACTCCACTGCCGCAATGCTCCCCGACAAATGCGGTAAAGCCGGCAAGGTCGGAATCCACCAGAATAATATCAGCTGCCGGAGAATAATGCTTGTACTTCATTCCCGGTGAAGCCGCTTTCTCGTCATTGTCAAGTCCGCTCAGAACAGCCTTGTCAACAATAACATTTCCGCATACTGTAAGCAGCTGTTCCCTTGTAACACAGCCGGGACGGAGAATCCTGACAGTATCATCATTCTCAAAGGAAATTACCGTTGATTCCACTCCGAACCGGCACTGACCGCCGTCCACTACAGCGGCAATCCTGCCGTTCATATCTGCCATTACGTGAGCTGCCGAAGTTGTACTGGGACAGCCTGACGTATTAGCTGAGGGAGCTGCAACAGGGCAGCCGGAAAGCTCGATTATCCGACGGATAACCGGGTGTGACGGTATTCTGATTCCAACAGTGTCAAGTCCGCCGGAGGTAACATAGGGAATCCTGTCATTCTTCGGAAGAATCATTGTAAGCGGTCCGGGACAGAATTTCTCCGCAAGCCTGCGGGCAAGCTCAGGGATATACTCCGTATATTTTTCAGCATCTGAAAAATCCGCAAGGTGAACTATCAGCGGATTGTCAGCCGGTCTGCCTTTGGCGGCAAAAATTTTTCGTACAGCCGCTTCATTGGCAGCGTCCGCACCCAGTCCGTAGACAGTTTCCGTAGGAATACCCACTACTTCACCGCTTTTTATAAGCTTTGCGGCAGTTTCAAGCTGCTCTTCGCAGTCGTCTAAAAATAATGTTTCCATGATAATTACGCTTCCTGATTCGCAAGCTTTGCTGCCTGGTCGGCAGTAGCAAGAGCATCGAATACCTCATCAAGATTTCCGTTAAGAATATCCTCAAGGCGATAGATAGTCAGTCCTATTCTGTGGTCTGTAAGTCTGCCCTGAGGGTAGTTGTAGGTCCTTATCCGTTCTGAACGGTCACCTGTACCTACCTGCATTTTTCTTTCGGAGGCAATTTTTGCGTCATGCTCCTCCTGAGCCGCTTCGTAGAGCCTTGAACGAAGAATTTTCATTGCCTTGTCCTTATTTTTATGCTGACTGCGTTCGTCCTGACACTCAACCACCACATTTGTGGGAAGATGTGTTATGCGGACGGCAGATTCTGTTTTATTTATATGCTGACCTCCTGCACCGCTTGCACGGAAGTAGTCAATTTTCAAATCAGCAGGATTTATCTCAAATTCCACCTCGTCGGCTTCAACAAGAACTGCGACTGTAACGGTAGATGTATGGATCCTGCCCTGTGATTCGGTCTCCGGCACACGCTGAACACGGTGAACGCCGCTTTCGTATTTCAGACGTGAGTATGCCCCCTCGCCCTCGATTGAGAAGCATATCTCCTTAAAGCCGCCAAGCTCGGTTTCATTGGCATTGAGAATCTCCTGTTTCCAGCCCTTTGCCTCAGCGTACATGGTGTACATTCTGTAGAGGGAATTAGCAAAAAGCGAAGCCTCCTCGCCGCCTGCACCGCCTCTTATCTCTATAATAACGTTTTTATCATCATTGGGGTCCTTAGGAAGAAGGAGTATTTTCAGCTCACCGGTAAGACGCTCCAGTTCTTCCTTTGACTGCTCGAACTCGGACTGAACCATTTCCTTGAAATCCTTGTCCAGACCGCCGGCTTCAAGAAGCTCACGGGCTTCATTAAAGCTGTTGTCAGCCTTTTTATATTCACGGAACTTTTCTATAATCGGCGTCATGCTTTTATATTCACGCATAAGCTGAGTATAAAGCTTGTTATCAGATATTACATCGGGTTCAGAAAGTCGGCTGCTTATCTCCTCATATTTCTGTTCCATAACGGAAAGCTTTTCAAACATTAAACTGATCTCCTTAAAAATTGATTAACAGACTTGTATTACGATAAAATATCTATAAAAAGCGGCGAAGCCGCACGGGGGATTCCAAAGGGTTTATTAACCCTTTGGCAGGGGGGTGAACGAGGGGGGCAGAGCCCCTCCTGACAAACCAGTAAAGCCAGCGCAGCGAAGCTTTACGGACACTCCAGCATTGTTTCCCTCGGCTTGACCGACGAAGTAATCAGATATTTAATAGTCGAAGCTATAATTTCAAAATTGCTAACCCTCATCATTCCGTGAAACTTTTTTTATGCTTTTCTCAATTTTATTTCTGGGCACAAGAAATTCCCGTGAGCATTTCATACATCTGAGTCTGAAATCCATACCGGCACGTATAACATACATCTCATTAGAACCGCAGGGGTGATTTTTTTTCATTGTAAGAATATCTCCCGGACGTATATCCAAAATGCTCCCTCATTTCTCAGGTTCAGCCGAACCTTTCATAATTTTTGCGAAAAACGTACAATTTACATTATACCCCAAATCCGATGTCAAATCAATATTTTTGCAGTATATTTTTTTCGTTTTGTGTAAAAATAATAAAAACCATGCAGGAAACATATTAATGTCTACTAAATTTTTGAAAGGAAGTAAAAATTATGGCTGTAAGAGTTACAGCGGAGTTTGAAACTCCCGACCTGGCAGAGACTGCTCTGAGACGTATAAAGGAAACTACAGAGGGTATCCACTCCACAAATATGATATATAACAAGACCTCAGACCGTGCAATGAAGCTGCGAAACGGCAGTATATACACGATAATCCCTACTGCGGTAACAACTCACACATATTTTACGGCAACAATGGTGTCTCCTGCTTCGGAGAACGTTATCTCCGAACCGCAGAGAAGCCGCAAAACAATGATATATATTATCTGCGAGCCTGAAAGCACCGGCAGAATCAGGGCAGTTCTGGGAGCAATGGGTGCTCTTGATATTTCCGTTCACGATAAATGAGTGTTTGTCCTGTCCGGCATTATTACTTTGGAAATTAATTTGTCGGGCAAGCCGAGGGGGAGTAATACCGGAGTATCCGTAAAGCTTCACTTACCTTGATTTAACGCTTTATCAGAGGGGGGACGTCTCTCTCCCCTCTGACAAAGTATTAATCCGCCCCTTTAGGCTTCACATTTTTTACAGGAACATTAACAGTAAAAATCTCCTTGCGCACGGCAGGATAGCATATCACAGCACTGTGCCGCATAAGATTTACCATATCAAATTATACGGAGGTAAAAAATGAATAATTACAGACCTGAAGGCTGTTTGTACAAGACAGCATTAAATCAGAAGCTTATCTCAACTCCTGAGGGACTGGCAGAAGCTATGGAAAAAGGCATTATCCTCGAAGCAAGAGCTGTAGTCTGCGACAGCGGTCATAACCTTATTGCAGAGCTTCCCTGCGGAAAGGCAATTATTCCCAGAGAGGAGGGAGCAGTCGGCATAAGCGAGGGTGTTACCCGTGATATTGCCCTTATCTCCCGTGTGAACAAAATAGTCTGCTTCAAGGTAACTGCTGTAAAGTCCGGCGGAGCTTTCACAGCAATACTCTCCAGAAAGGCTGCTCAGCTTGAATGTACACAGAACTACATAGAAAAGCTTCTGCCGGGAGACGTTATTGACGCAAAGGTCACTCACCTTGAACAATTCGGCTGCTTTGTGGATATCGGCTGCGGACTGCCCTCCCTTATTCCTATCGATGCAATATCTGTTTCAAGAATATCCCACCCCTCCGACCGTTTCAGAGTGGGAGACAATATCAGAGCAGTTATAAAGTCCAGTGAAAACGGAAGAATATGCCTTACCCACAAGGAGCTTCTCGGTACATGGGAAGAAAATGCTGCTGCCTTTGAAGCAGGTGAGACAGTCTCTGGAATCGTCCGTTCTATTGAGGAATACGGCGTTTTTGTGGAGCTTGCCCCCAATCTTGCCGGACTTGCTGAGCCAAAATCAGGCGTAAAGGCAGGTCAGAGCGTAAGCGTTTACATCAAGGCTCTTATTCCGGAAAAAATGAAAGTCAAGCTTATTATTGTCGATGCCTGTCAGGATATTCCGCCTGAACCCGGACCTGAGCAGTATTTCTTTACAGGCAGCCATATTGACCGGTGGCGGTATGCTCCTGCAAGCTCCGGAAAAGTAATCGGCACCGTTTTTTCTCAGGAATCCTGAGAACGTTTCTTTCTCTGACAGTATTTATAGGTTCCGATACCGGCGGCGGCAAATGTGACAGTGAAAATTCCAAGAATCATAAGAATTTCTGCTGCTCCTGCACTGCCGCTTTTTTCCGCCTCAGCCTTAGTGGTTTCCTCCGCAGACTGATTTTCCTCCGCAGCAGCCATTGCAGCTGAGGGAAAAACAATTGCACAGCAGGCAAAAAGGCTTGCTGCAATACATAAAATTTTTTTCATATAATCACTCCTGATTTCTGAATTTACTCTGTCAATTATAACATATTACAGGCAAAATATCAAGAAATTATGAAGATAGAAAACTTTATTAATATCAAAATTTGCGTGTCAATGCAGGTATTACTCTTTTTATTACTTCATCGGGCAAGCCGAGGGGAGTAATGCTGTAACGGTCCGTAAATCATCGCTTCGCTTGATTTACTGGTTTGTCAGGGGGACGCCGTCCCCCTCTTGCACCCCCTGCCAAAGGGTTTATACCCTTTGGAATCCCACTTGCGGCTTCGCCGTTTATTATAGATATTTTATTGTCGCATTAATATTTAAGCTTTACTGCTTCTTTAGCCTTTTCAGCAATATTTTCAGCAGAAAGTCCGAAACGTTTAAGCAGTTCCACAGCCGGACCTGAATAGCCGTATTCATCGTTTACTCCGACCTTGATAACAGGTACAGGGCAGCATTCTGTTACAGCCTCAGCAACAGCAGAACCAAGTCCGCCGATAACACTGTGTTCCTCTGCGGTAACGATAACGCCTGTCTCCTTTGCACAGCGGCAGATAAGTTCCTTGTCAAGAGGCTTGATAGTGTGGATATTCACCACTCTTGCGGAGATTCCCTCAGCTTCGAGAGCCTTTGCGGCTTCCAGAGCTTCGTTTACCATAAGACCTGTTGCAACTATTGTTACATCAGAGCCGTCTTTCATGACAACGCCCTTGCCAAGCTGGAATTTATATGTTTCACGGTCATTAATCACCGGAACAGCAAGTCTGCCGAATCTCATATAAACAGGACCAACGTAATCAAGAGCAGCTTTTACAGCGGCACGGGCTTCAACATCGTCACAGGGATTTATAATAGTCATACCGGGAATTGTTCTCATAAGAGCAATATCTTCATTGCACTGGTGAGTAGCTCCATCCTCTCCCACGGAGATTCCTGCATGAGTAGCGCCGATTTTTACGTTAAGGTGAGGATAGCCGATGGAGTTCCTTACGATTTCATAGGCTCTGCCGGCAGCAAACATTGCAAAAGTGCTTGCAAAGGGGATTTTTCCGCAGGCAGCAAGTCCTGCTGCAACGCCCATCATATTTGCCTCAGCGATTCCGCAGTCAAAAAATCTGTCGGGGTAAGCTTTCTTGAAGATTCCTGTTTTTGTTGCAGCAGCAAGGTCAGCGTCAAGGACAACCAGGTCCTTGTATTCCTCAGCCAGCTCCCTTATAGTCTCGCCGTAGCTTTCTCTTGTAGCCTTTTTGATCACATCTGACATACTTTAACCCTCCAATTCCTGTAACTGCTTGTTAAGCTCAGCCATAGCCTGGTCATATTCTTCCTGAACAGGAGCTTTTCCATGCCATGAAACCTGATTTTCCATAAATGAAACGCCCTTGCCCTTAATGCTTTTCTGAATAATAGCAACAGGCTTTCCGGAGATTTTTTCGGCTTCATCAAAAGCTCTTTCAATATCGTCAAAGTCGTGGGCGTCCATGGTAATGACGTGCCAGCCGAAAGCTTCAAACTTATCGGTAATAGGCTCAGGAGAGCATACCTCAGTAACAGGACCGTCTATCTGAAGACCGTTGTTATCAACAACAGCAACAAGGTTATCAAGACCGTAATGAGCTGCAAACATTGCAGCCTCCCAGACCTGTCCCTCCTCGATTTCGCCGTCGCCGAGAATGGTGTAAACCTTGTAGGCTTTGCTGTCAAGCTTACCGGCAAGAGCCATTCCGCAGGCAGCGGAGATTCCCTGACCGAGAGAACCGCTGGACATATCGATTCCGGGAGTGTGGATACAGGGGTGTCCCTGAAGCATTGCACCGGGATGACGGAGAGTTTTCAGCTCATCCTCAGAGAAGAAACCTTTCTGTGCAAGAACAGCGTACAGTGCAGGAGCAGTATGACCTTTTGACAGTACAAGGCGGTCTCTGTCCTCCATTTCGGGATTTTCCGGATCAATATTCATTTTTGCAAAGTAGAGATAGGTAAGAGTATCAGCAATAGAAAGTGAACCGCCGGGATGACCGGATTTTGCATTGAATGTACCCTCAATAACGCCCATCCTTACCTTGCAGGCTGTTTTTTGCAGATTCTTTTTAATTGTAACGTCCATAGAGCGACCTCCGTATTATTCATCTGACTCAGCTTCGTCAGCGTAATACTCATCGCTGTAGGAGCTGTATGTATCTTCATATCTTTCCTGTACAGCCTGTGCTTTCTTTACATAGCCAAGCATAGACGGCACTAAAATTGCTGCAAGCAGCATAAGAATGAAAGCGAATTTGTTCATAAAAATTACCTCCGTTAACTGATTTTTTTACACTGAGCAATTATAAACCTGATAAGCTCAGCTATAGCACCTGTTTCGCAGGAGTTTTCAAGAATAATGTCAGCAGCCGCTTTTACGGAATCCTCCGCATTTGCCGGAGCAGCTCCTATATCTGCTTCTGTCAGCATTTCAATGTCGTTGTCGAAATCACCGGCTGCCACAAAGGTGAAGTCCTCAAGCCCCGGAAGCTTCCGGTACTGCGCAAGAGCTGAGCCTTTAGAAACTCCCTCCGGCAGCATTTCATAGAATATATCAGAGGATTTCACAAAGCATACGGAGCTGTAATCCTGCTGTTTTACAAGAATTTCCGCCTGTGGGATATCCTCCGGCGCCATAGCGAAAAGAACCTTGAGCCAGCCGCCGGCAGGAATCTGGTCAAGTTCAGAATAATGGGGAGTGATTCCGCACAGCTTAGTATGAAGCTTCTGATAATCATTATTGCGGAAAACGTAGGTCCCGTCGGCTCTCAGCACTTCACCGCCTGCCTGAGGCATAGCAGCAAGGATTTCAGCAGTTATATCAGCAGCCTCCGGCGGAAGTGGCTGGGTAAACAAAAGCTTTTGTGAGGTATAGTCATAAATAGCGGC
>JAEDLA010000038.1 GCA_016295545.1 Oscillospiraceae bacterium
CCCCTTAAATAATTGCTGTACAAGTAAAATTTATTTTCGTAATTACAGCTTATCCACGCAGTCCAGCGCCTGTTTCAGAGTTGAGACTGCGATTATTTTTATGTTATAATCCTTTGTGCTGATATTTGACATTGACTGCTTGGGAACTACGCAGTACTTGAATCCCATGCGCTCCGCTTCTTTTATACGCTGAACGATGTGTGATACAGAGCGTATCTCTCCGCCAAGACCGATTTCACCGAAAGCAATAAGCTCCTCATTTATCTGTTTGTCCATAACGCCGGAATAAAGAGCCATTGCTACCGGAAGATCGCCGGCAGGCTCGTCAAGGCGAAATCCGCCCACAATATTCAGGTAAATATCCAGTGTACCGAGAAAAATGCCCAGCCTTTTCTCAAGGACAGCAATAATTATATTCAGCCTGTTGAAGTCGAAGCCTGTAGCCATTCTTCTTGGAGCGGAATAGCTTGTTTTTGCCGCAAGAGCCTGAACCTCCGCAAGAATAGGACGGGTACCCTCCATAACGCAGGCAACGCAGGTTCCGGAAACATTATGAGGTCTGCCGGAAAGAAGCATCTGCGAGGGATTTTCAACTTCCTGCAAGCCTCTGTCGAGCATTTCAAAAACGCCTATCTCATTTGTTGAGCCGAAACGGTTTTTCACTGCACGAAGCAGGCGGTAGCTCTGATGACGTTCACCCTCAAAATGAAGAACAGCGTCAACAATATGCTCCATGACCTTAGGACCTGCAATAGCGCCGTCCTTGTTGACGTGTCCCACTATAATAATGGGCAGTTCCAGACTTTTTGCCGTGTGCATAAAAAGATTTGTACACTCCCTTACCTGAGTAAGGCTTCCGGGACTGGAGCTTATCCGGTTTATGCACATAGTCTGTATCGAGTCGATAATGACTATATCGGGAGTGCATGATGAGATTGTTTCCGCAATGGATTCGGCGTCTGTTGCAGTAAGGATATAGAGATTCTCCGTGTCAACTCTCAGCCGCTGAGCACGAAGCTTTATCTGACGGGCGGATTCCTCTCCCGAAACGTAGAGAACGGAGTGGTCCTCGCCTAAAAACTGACATATCTGAAGAAGAATGGTGCTTTTTCCTATGCCCGGTTCACCGCCCAGAAGCACAAGAGAACCTTTTACCAGTCCGCCGCCGAGAACACGGTTCAGCTCCTGCAGACCGGTGTCGTAGCGGATATCATCATCTGCGCCAATATTTTCAAGCTCTGTTATTTTGTCGGAAAGGTCAGCGGCTGTGCTCTGTGCGGAACGTCCGGCAATGGAGGGCTTTTCCGCAATATCCTCCTCGAAGCTGTTCCATGCACCGCATGAGGGACATTTTCCGTTCCATTTTGAGCTTTCATAGCCGCACTGATTACAGGTGTAAATATACTTTGATTTTGCCATTTTATTGCTCCTTATAGATATTTATTACCGCATTAATAATAATTAAAAATCCTCCTGTACGACTGCGGCTGACGGGACTTCAATAGCCATTATCATTTTCAGCTTGCCGATAAGGGAATTTCCCGGATAAAACGCCTGTTCAATTCCTTTAAGGCTCATGTCATATTTTATACCGACAGCAACTGAGCTGTCAGATTTTTCATATTCAGCAAGTGCGCTGTCGTACTGTTCATTGCTGACTTTGATTCCGTTTACCTCAAAGATAAGCTCTTTTTCACTTCCGTCCTCATTGAATGTCATGGTCTTATTACAGGATAAAACGTTTTCTATATGGCTTCCGGTCATTTTATCGTACCGGATTTTATCTCCCTCACGCCACCCCATATTGTAATTCAGAAGCTGATTTTCTGCATTGTAATAAAGTAAGCCGCAGTATATGTTCCGTTCTGCCTTAACAGGCTTTTCGTTATCAGCTGTATAAATACTGAATCCGTTGGGCTGACTGAAAATTATAAGCTCAGCAGTGCTGTCTCCGTTAACATCAGCAAGGTCAAAATAAGCAGAATGTGCAGCATTATTTACAAGTACCTGTATGTACTGCTGTTTGATTTCCTCTGTCAGATTGAATGACCTGTTGCCGAGAACATATTCCACAGCCTTTTCACCAAGCTGATTTTTACCGCCGAAAAACAGTGTATGCTCGTAGCTGCAATTCCATTGTTCAGTATACTCATCATAGGAAATTTCCTCTCCGTTCAGCGTTATGATATACTCATTTCCTGAATGAAAGCTCTCAAATTCCGCAATATTTTTCAGAATGCCATTTTCAAGTGACATAACCTTTTTAAATGTTTTGCCGGCATAGCTGCTTGAAATGAATATCTGATTATTCTCCGGATCAAAAAATAGTGAACTTCCCGTATATGCTCCCAGAAAGTCGAGCTTTTCGTTGTAAATTGTATATATTCTGACCTGTTTCAGAATCTCATCGCTGCCGGTACTGACAAAAAGCTCAGGTATTCCGTCACTATTTATATCCCACAGAATGAAACTCCATTCACCTGTATAGCCGGAACTTTCACGGAGCTTTTTTAATTCATCGGAATACAGCTTTCTCCAGTTGTAGGTGAGGGCGTTTTCTATTTCCTCCGCAGTAACAGGCTTGTCCCTGCCTGTGTTAACAAAATCCTCAGAGGGATAGTCTTTCAGAGCATAAAGATAAGTCGTTCTGTCGATTCTGTTTCCGTTAAGTGTATGAACGTTATTGATGGTATTACAGGTACAACTCATTATCTTTGTCAGATTATTAAGGTTTTTCATCTGATAAAAGGTTTGTGTTTCAGTATCTCCGGATAAGCTTGTCTCACGGATAACTCCAAGCCTGTCACTGTAGCCGAAGATTCCCTCTGAGCCGATTGAGCCGATATTAAAATACTGGTCATGGTATCGGGAGTATGTATAGATCCGGCATTTGTCCTCCGGTGCTGTTCCCTCGGAAATAATAAGCTCCGGAATGCTGTCACAGCTTATATCAACCAGTGAAAATGCTGAATCTGGGGTGCAGTCCTCCGATTTCATAAACTGCAAAAGCTGCTGACGGTAAAGAGAAGTCCAGTCCGTTGTTTCCGCAGAAATTCTGCGGCAGGGAAGAACAGCTGCCGTTACGGCAAGTGAAATTATAACAGTCAGAATTTTATTTTTCTTCATTTTGCTGAATCCTTTCGAATACATAGCGTGCCTGGCAGACATACGGCACTTTAAATCATTTATTATAGTGAACGTCAGATTCTTTTTGACGTTCACTATAATTATAACACCTGATTCAGCAATATGGTTCAATCCGGAAAGCTATGCTTTACTGAGTAAAGTCACAGAGAGCCGAAAAAATGGTGAATGCTACTTTATTCTGATATTCCTCCGTTTTAAGAAGCTCTGCTTCATCAGGATTTGAAAGGAATCCGCACTCCACCATTACCGTCGGATTTTCGCTGTAATAACAGAGAAACAGCTCTTTTCCGCACAGCTTTATCTCACGGCTGTTGTCAGGCTGGAGATATTCCACAAATTTGCCCTGTATAGTCCGTGCAAGCTCCTCACTGCTGCTGTTGCTGTCAGAATAAAACATCTGCGCTCCGCTGTACTTCGGATCGGTAAACTGATTCTGATGTATTGAAATACATACTGCATCGGGATTTTTATTGAACAGCGCAAGCCTGTTGTCCATGTCCGAGCTTTTCTGGTTTGCTATTCCCTCTATTCCTTTGTCGTGTATGGAGATGTCCTTGTCTCTTGTTACTTCGACTTCATAGCCGCTGAGCATAAGCATATCACGCAAAGTAAGCAGTATATTCAGGTTTATTCCTTTTTCCGGTACTCCGTCCGCAGTGGAACAGCCGCCGTCCATGCCGCCGTGTGGGGAATCAACTTAAACTGGGTTGAAAATCTGACGTAATACAGGCATTTATTAATATGGCAATTAAATATCTATAAAAAACGGCGAAGCCGAACGGGGGATTCCAAAGGGTTTATTAACCCTTTGGCAGGGGGGCGATGGGGGGACAGCGTCCCCCTAACAAAGTAGTAAATCAAGCGCAGCGATGATTTACGGACACTTTAGCATTACTCCCCTCGGCTTGCCCGACGAAAGTTTTATCGACATTTTATAGCTGGAGTAATAAGATGTATCAGCGAACGCTTTTCATTATATCACTGATAGGCTTAAATTGCAATAGGTTTATAAAAAATAACGGCAAGTCAGAACTTACCGCTATAATTTCCAGTGTATATGTATTTCTCGCTCTCTGTTCTCATCAATCATTCCTATCTCGATGAAGTCTATGAATTCATCAGTGATAGTACGGTTAAGCTTATCAAAGTGGGTGTATTTCTCAATGAGAGCCTTTTGTCCCTCAGCATTTTCCTGACGTTTACGGCATTCGTCAACCCGTCTTATTGTCTCCGCAATCTGTTCCGAAAGCAGCTGTTCCTCATCGCCGAGGCTTTGACGGAATAATGCATAATCCTCATCGGAAACAGCTCCGTCCAGCTTATCCTTATACATTTTCACAAGCCGTTCATTTGCAGAGTTATGCCGTTCTTTCAGTGCTGACAGCTTCTTTTCAAGCTTTTTCATTTCTTCATCGTAAATGTCGACAAGCTGAATTTCGTCAGCCTGACAATACTGACTGATAATTTCGTTAAGTTCATCAAGTATTTTCTGTTCCAGTACAAGACCGCTGATACTTGCTTTGTTCGGGCAGTTCATGGCTCCCGTTTTATATGTGGCACACTGCAAGCCGTAATACCTGATAGTCTTAGCCTTGTTATAATAGACATTCCGTTTCATAGGACGACCGCACACCGCACACCTGACTTTTCCTGACAGCGGTGAAATCTCCTGAGAGTGTTTTCCAACTCTTGTATGGCTGTTAAGACGTTCCTGAGTGCGTTCCCATGTTTCACAGTCAATAATTGCCTCATGGGAGTCAGGAATCCTTACCCATTCATCTTTTAAAACTTTCCTGCGTTTTTTGTTTTTATAGCTTATATTATGGGATTTTCCCTGCACAAGCGTTCCTGTGTACATTTCATTGCGCAGTATTGCAGCAACCGTTGATTGAGTCCATAGTCCACGGGCATTGCTTGAATCAGCGTTACAATTCACATATTTAGAGCCTTTTTGACGCTTGTACTCTGCTGGACTTACAACGCCGTCTTCATTCAGCTTTTGAACTATCCTGCGATAGCCCTCTCCGTTTGCATACATATTAAATATCAGTCTGACTATGGGAGCTGTTTCCTCATCAATAATAAGATGATGCCTGTCATTCTGGTCAATCTGATAGCCGTATGGAGCGAATGAACCGATAAACTGTCCCTGTTCTCTTTTATATGTAAGAGTGCGGCGAATCTTTGCGGAAATATCCTTGACGTACATTTCGTTATAAGCACTTGTGAAAAGCCTCATTGTACCGTACATTTCGCTGTCTGTGTCGGCATTGTCCGCCACTCCGATAAAGCGGATTCCCCATTCAAGAAACCTGTCATTGATATACTGTTCAATTACAATTGTATCACGGGAAAAACGAGACTGGTCCTTGCAAAGTACAATGTCTATATTTCTTTTTTCGCAGTCACGAAGCAGTCTGTTGAAATCAGGACGGCTGCGGTCAACGCCGCTGTAGCCGTCATCAACATATATGTCATATATTTCCCAGTCACGCTCGTGGCAATAATCCCGGAGCATGGCTTTCTGATTCTGAATACTTGCACTGTCATCACTTCCTGCCTTGTTGCTGTCCTCAATGGAAATCCGGCAGTATATTCCTACTTTCGGCACTGACCTCACCTACTTTTTTCGTTTAATACTAATTCCATATCGTTCTGTTGAAAAAGTTGACTGATAGCGTTTCGTCAATCAAGGCGACTGACCGCAGGCAGGCTGTCGCCTTTCAAGGTCAGTCAACGCAGAGTGACGGAACGATAGCGGACAAATTTTTCAGCAGGTTGATGTGGAATTAGTATAATTATATCAGTCTGCCTTTGTCATGCTGATATTTATAAGCTTCTCAATTTTCTCAGTAACGGCTTTTTTTAACTGACTGGCATCATTCGATTTGAAGCTGCTTTTTGTATGTACAGTCTTTTTCATTACTCTCACCTCGCTTTTTAATGATATGCAGCTTGTTCTGAATTAATGAGCCTTATAATAACGGATAAAAAAATAGCCATAAGAATAAAAACATTCTTACGACTATTATAAAAAAGACTACAGTTCACTTATAAAATAATTAAAACGTAAAAGTATCTTTTAATCCCAGCCACTTCTGGTCTTTTTCCGATAGATTAAGCGGAGTACCGTCCTCAAGGGTATATCCCTCAGCCGAAGGCGTACCGTTATATTTACCGACAATACCCCAGTCTATGCCGATTTCAGGATCATTCCATGCAAGACCGCCTTCATCATTTGCGTGATAAAAGTCATCACACTTGTAGCAGAATTCGGCAATATCACTGAGCACAAGGAATCCATGAGCGAAGCCCTTAGGGATAAGGAACTGCTTCTTGTTTTCTTCATTAAGCTCAACTCCATGCCATTTACCATATGTTTGAGAATCTTTTCTAAGGTCTACAACAACGTCAAAAACACGTCCCTTGATAACTCTTACAAGCTTAGTCTGCGGATATTGCTTCTGAAAGTGAAGTCCTCTCAGAACGCCCTTTGTTGAACAGGACTGATTATCCTGTACAAATGTAATATTAATTCCGGCTTCTGCCATATCACGCTGATTGTATGTCTCCATGAAATAGCCTCTGTTATCGCCGTGAACTGCCGGAGTGATAACGCAAAGTCCCTCAATTCCGCCGACGTTTTTTTCAACTGTAATCTGTCCCATTAGTAGTCAATCTCCTTTAAATAGCGTGAAAGTGCGTCCTGCCATACAGGAAGCGGAGTAAATCCATTTTCTTTCAGCTTTGACTTGTCAAGTCTGCTGTTAAAAGGCCTTGCAGCCTTTGAAAGTCCATATTCAGCGGTTGTTACAGGTACAACAGTTGTAGTATATCCAGCCTGTCTGAAAATCTCGCAAGTGAAATCATACCAGCTGATAAAACCGCCCTCATTTGTGGCATGATAGTAACCAAACTTCTCTGTTTCAGCCATATCCACAAGAAGCCTTGCAAGGTCATAAGTATAGGTAGGCGTACCAATCTGGTCGTTTACAACTCGTACTGTATCATATTTCTTGCCCACATTGAGCATAGTCTTTATGAAATTCTTTCCGTTTTTGCCGAAAACCCATGCGATACGAACGATAAAATATTTGTCAAGCGTACTGCTTACTGCAAGTTCACCATCAAGCTTTGTCTGTCCGTAAACATTAAGCGGTGCATAGTCCTTGCAGTCAGGCTGCCAGGGGGCTGTTCCCTGACCATTGAAAACATAGTCAGTGGAAATGTATATCATTTTGCAGTCAAGCTTTTTGCAGACATTGGCTATATTCTGCGTTCCGTCCACGTTGATTGCACGGACTTTCAGGATATTCTCCTCTTCCTCAGCAGCATCAACAGCTGTCCATGCGGCACAATGCACTACAACGTCCGGATTTACCTCTGTGATAACTTTTTCAACTGCCTGTGCATCAGTGATATCAAGTTTGATATATTCACATTCAGCAGATACTTCATCAAGAATATCACTGCCGACCGCCTTATAGCCACGCTTTTTCAGTTCACTTACAACATCAAATCCAAGCTGTCCGCCTATTCCTGTTACAAATACTTTCATATTCACACCTCT
Source organism: Oscillospiraceae bacterium (assembly GCA_016295545.1). Lineage (GTDB taxonomy): Bacteria > Bacillota > Clostridia > Oscillospirales > Ruminococcaceae > Ruminococcus. Next base: position 7,718 of record JAEDLA010000038.1, read on the forward strand.
GCACGGTTGCCGTACATTTTCTCATAGTAATTTTGGTACTTTTCGGAAATTATAGTCTTTCGCCGTTTTCTATTATTAAGATACCACTTGATTGTCTTATTTATACTAACCTCAAACTTTCTTTCAGGCAGCCATGGACATTCGGTTCCGTACCGTTTTAGCCTTATGGTATCTTTGTTTTCGTTTATTGATTCAATGGGTAAAATTATTACTTCGGCAATTAAATATTGATAATTAGTTCGTTGGGCAAGCCGAGGGAAGTAATGCTAGAGTGTCCGTAAATCATCGCTTCGCTTGATTTACTACTTTGTAAGGGGAACGCTGTCCCCCTTACCCCCGCCAAAGGGTTAATAAACCCTTTGGAAACCCACTCCTGCGGCTTCGCCGCTTTTTATAGCTGCATTAATAATTAAGCTCTTCCTTCGCCTTTTCAAGCGCAGCAGCAATAACTGCATCCATATCGTAGTATTTGTACTCACCCAGACGACCGCCGAAAATAACCTTTTTCTCCTGTTCTGCAAGCTTCTTGTATTCAAGATAAAGCTGACCATTTTTTTCATCATTAACAGGATAGTAAGGCTCATCGCCGGGCTTCCATTCGGAGCTATATTCACGGCTGATAATGGTTTTGGGAATGTCATTTCCGTTCTTGTCCTTGCCGAATTCAAACCACTTATGCTCAATGATTCTTGTCCACGGAGTTTCTCTGTCCGTATAATTTACAGCAGCATTTCCCTGAAAGTTAGGCTGATCGAGAATCTCATTCTCAAATCTTACGCTTCTGTATTCCAGTGTTCCAAGACTGAAATTGAAATAAGCGTCAATTGGACCTGTATAAACAATTTTTTCTGCCAGAGCATCTAATTCTGCCTTGTTGTCGAAATAATCAACGCCAAGACGAACCTCAATTCCTTCAAGCATATTTGCTACCATTTGTGTGTAGCCGCCAATCGGAATACCCTGATAGAGAGCATTAAAATAGTTATTGTCGAATGTGAGACGAACAGGCAGTCTCTTTATAATGAATGCAGGGAGGTCCTTGCAGTCACGTCCCCACTGCTTTTCTGTATAACCCTTGATAAGCTTCTCGTAAATGTCACGTCCGACGAGAGAAATTGCCTGTTCTTCAAGATTTTTAGGCTCACCTGTAATTTCCTTACGCTGTTCCTCAATCTTTGCAGAGGCTTCTTCAGGAGTAACAACCCCCCACATCTTATTGAAAGTGTACATATTGAAAGGCAGTGAGTAAAGTTCTCCCTTGTAATTTGCAACAGGACTGTTTGTGAAACGGTTGAACTCAGCAAACTGAGTTACATAATTCCAGGCTTCCTTATTGTTGGTATGGAAAATATGTGCACCATACTTGTGGAAATTGATGCCTTCAATCTCCTCAGTATATACGTTTCCGGCTATATTAGGACGCTTGTCAATAACAAGAACATTTTTTCCGGCTTTCTTTGCTTCATGTGCAAATACTGCACCGTATAAACCGGAGCCGACTATTAAGTAATCATATTTCATGCCTGCACCTCAGCCCTGTTCCCATACATTTTTTCATAGTAGTTCTGATATTCACCGGAAATGATAGTTTCCCACCATTCCTTGTTATCCAGATACCACTGAATTGTTTTCTTAATGCCAACCTCAAACTTTGTTTCAGGTAGCCAGCCCAGTTCATTGTGAATCTTAGTAGGATCGATTGCATAGCGCATATCGTGTCCCTTTCTGTCCTCAACGTGAGTGATAAGGCTTTCAGGCTTGCCGAGTTCCTTGCAAATAAGCTTTACAATGTCAATAT
>JAEDLA010000039.1 GCA_016295545.1 Oscillospiraceae bacterium
CTGGATAGAACAGCCCCTGAAAAGTCCGGCACGCATAATTGAGCGCCTTGACGCTGTTGAGGCGCTTTACAGAAAAAGTGTTGTTCTCGGCGATATTTCGGAGCTTCTCGACAGAGTATACGACCTTGAAAGGCTTATGACAAAGGTCATGTTCAAAACTGCCGGTCCGAGAGATCTGAAGTCACTTTCAGCTACGGCTATGCAGCTGCCGCTTATTAAGCAGGAGCTTGAAAAGCTCAGTGAATCAAAGCTTCTTGCACGTTATAACAGTGAGATATCTGAGCTGACAGACATTGTGCGGCTGGTGGAAAACGCCATTACTGACGAACCTCCCGTTTCTGTAAAGGACGGCGGTGTTATCAAGGACGGCTTCAACGAGGAGCTTGACAGTCTCCGTCACACCATGACTCACGGAAAGGAAATAATCGACGGCATTGAACAGCGTGAACGTGAAGCAACAGGTATAAAAAATCTGAAAATAGGCTACAACAGAGTTTTCGGCTATTATATAGAGGTAACTCGCTCCTACTATGACCTGATTCCGGAGGGATACATCAGAAAGCAGACGCTTGCCAACTGTGAACGCTTCATTACCGAAGAACTGAAAAATGCGGAAAATTCCATACTCGGAGCAAAGGACAGAGCCTTATCCCTTGAAGCGGATATTTTCTCTGAGGTACGTGATTTCCTTGCCGCACGCCTTGAAAGCGTTCAGAAAACAGCTTCAGCAGTAGCTTCTGTTGATGTTCTCTGCTCATTTGCGGAAGTGGCACTGAGGAATCTCTACGTTAAACCTGATATTTCCCTTGACGGTACAATTGACATCAAAGCCGGCAGACATCCTGTTGTAGAGCTTATGCTAAAGGACGAGATGTTCGTGCCCAATGATGTATATCTTGACACCAGGCAGAGCCGTATGTCCATTATTACCGGTCCGAATATGTCCGGTAAATCAACATATATGCGTCAGACTGCACTGATAACTCTTATGGCGCAGATCGGCTCATTCGTACCGGCAGATTCCGCAAAAATTTCCGTTGTGGACAGGATTTTCACCCGTGTGGGGGCTTCTGATGACCTTACTGCCGGTCAGAGTACCTTTATGGTGGAAATGAGCGAGGTTGCGGATATTCTGAAAAATGCCACTCCTGACAGCCTTGTTATTCTCGACGAGGTAGGCAGAGGTACCTCAACCTTTGACGGAGTAAGCATTGCCCGTGCTGTTGCAGAGCATATCTGCACTTCTAAAAAGCTGGGCTGCAAAACACTTTTTGCTACCCATTACCATGAGCTTATCGGACTTGAAAACGAGCTTGATGGCGTAAAAAATTACAGTATTGCTGTAAATAAGCACGGCGGTACTATCCGATTCCTGAGAAAAATCGTTCGTGGCGGAGTTGACGAAAGCTACGGCGTGGACGTTGCAAAGCTTGCCGGACTTCCTGCTAAAGTTGTTAACCGTGCAAGGGAACTGCTGGAGGAAATGGAGCTTGCTCATGCTGCGGAGAAAATTCAGGAAAATAAGCCTGCTGAATCCGGTCAGATAAGCTTCGGCAGCATAAACCGTGAAGCTGCTCTTGATATGCTTGAAAAAACAAATATTGATGAGCTTTCCGATGCTGAGTGCCGTGAACTTCTGAAAGACATGACAGCGCTGATAAGATAGTCACTGAAAGGAATGTGACCTGAATGTACAAATTCAACAACAGGAATATGCTTCTTGCACTTTGCGCAATTGCTGAAAACGATGAAAAAATCCTTTATCCCCTTTACGGCGGACTTGGAGGTCAGTCTGCTTTCAATACGTCCGCACTTCATAACACATACGGCTATGCAGCTGTGACTGACAAAAACCGTCTTGTTTTCGTCCGCTTCAATGCTTTTGGAATGCCTGTTGATAACGGTTCATATTATCTTGAAAATATGGTGTCGATGAAAGTCTCGAAATTCCTGAAGCTTCATACTATTAAGGCAAGCTTTGATGTGAACGGTAAAAAGAAAAAATTCTGGTTTCAGGCAAATGAAGTCGTTCACGGCACTGATTTTTACTATCAGAAAATCAATTTGCCGCTGTTTATATCAGCCCTTGAAAAATTCAGTCTGTAAATGATGTGATATGATGAAAACTATTCCGGCTAAAACAATATTACAGCGCAATAAATCCTCCGACTGGTTCGGCAATGACTATACCATGAATCTGTACAGAGGCTGCTGTCACGGCTGTATTTACTGCGACAGCAGAAGCGATGTGTACGGTATCGAAAACTTCGGAGAAGTCTGTGCAAAGGAAAATGCCCTTGAAATACTGCGAAACGAGCTTCGCCGAAAAGTCAGGAGCGGAGTTATCGGTACAGGCTCAATGAGTGATCCATACAATCCCTTTGAAGAAAAGGAGCTTCTAACCCGTCACGCTCTGGAGCTTATCAGCGCATACGGCTTCGGAGTAACTGTTATTACAAAAAGTCCTCTTATCACCCGTGATATCGACATCTATAAAGAAATATCCGAACATTCTCCCGTGCTGTGTAAGATGACGGTTACCACGTCTGATGATGAGCTTTGCCGGCTTATAGAGCCAAATGTTCCGGTATCCTCCCGGCGCTTTGAGGCTCTTGCAGAAATGGCTGAAAACGGTCTTTTTACAGGAATCACCCTGATGCCTGTACTGCCCTTTATTGAGGACAGCGAGGACAATATCCGCACCATCGTTAAAACTGCCCATGACTGCGGAGTGAAGTGCATCTATCCTGCTTTTGGTGTTACTATGAGAAGCGGTCAGCGTGAGTATTTTCTCAGCCGCCTTGAAGCTCTCTTTCCCGGTTCAGGACTGAAAGAACGCTATATAAGGAGCTTCGGCAGCCGCTATGGCTGTACAAGTCCTGCTGCGGAAAAGCTGTGGAAGGTCTTTACCGGAGAATGTCATAAATATAAAATCATATACAATATGAAATCTATCATTGCTGCATACAAGCTGAGCTATGAAAACAGACAGCTGTCATTTTTTTGAAAGGAAGTGCTTAAATGCCGGAAATCAATGTTCTGAGCAAGGAAATATCGGAGCTTATCGCCGCAGGTGAAGTTATTGAACGTCCCTCGTCAGTGATAAAGGAGCTTGTGGAAAACTCCATAGACTCAGGAGCTTCTCACATTACTGTTGAAATAAAAAACGGCGGAACTACCTATATGAGAGTAACTGATGACGGCTGCGGAATTTCCTGTGATGATGTTCCGAAAGCTTTTCTGCGCCACGCTACAAGCAAGGTGGTAAGCAAGGAGGATCTGAACAAAATCTGCACTCTCGGCTTTCGTGGTGAAGCTCTTGCTTCAATTTCAGCTGTTGCCAGAGTTGAGCTTCTGACAAAACAGAAAGACGATACCTACGGAACACTTTACCGCATTGAGGGCAGCGAGGAAGTCTCATGCGAAAGAAGCGGCTGTCCCGACGGCACGACTATCATTATCCGTGAGCTTTTTTACAATGTTCCTGCACGGCGTAAATTTATGAAAAAGGACGTTACCGAAGCTAATTCAATCAGTCAGATACTGCAGAAAATAGCTCTCTCCCACCCAGAAACCTCATTCAAGCTCATTCGTGATAACCGTGTTGAATTCAATTCCAGCGGTGACGGTGAGCTTTATTCTGCTATTTATTCTGTATATGGCAGGGATTTTGCCCGTGACCTGATTCCTGTTGACCACTGCTTCAACGATATACGCATTAGCGGATATGCAGTCAAGCCGCTTTATGCTCGAAATAACCGGTCATTTCAGAATTTTTTCGTCAACGGAAGATACGTTAAGTCAAGGATCTGCTCTGCCGCCCTTGAAAGCGCATTCCATAACATGATAATGACAGGAAAATTCCCTGCCTGCGTTCTTATGATAGATATGCCCCCTGCCGATATGGACGTTAATATTCATCCGGCAAAGGCAGAAGTCAGGTTTGTAAATGAGAAAAATGTCTCGGACGCTATTTTCTTCGCAATTAAAAATGCCCTTGTCGAAAACGGTCTGCTTTATGAATTTGAGCTTAAAACTAAAACTGACTGGACTGCCGGAGCCTCTGAGCCTGCCGAGGAGCCTGTTCAGCAGGAGCTTATGTTTACTCCGGTGGATAAAATAGAGGAAACTGAGAAAAATCTCAATATGTCTGCTCCTGAAGCGGAGAAATCGGTGAGCCAGCCCCAGTCTCAGAGCTCTGCTGAAAAATCTCCCGTACCATTTTTCATGCAGGTCGCTCTTGAACAGTCAGGAGACGCTATAAAAGCAGAGGAAGAAGCCAGAAATGCAGATAATTATACTCCGGAGCCTGAACAGATTCCGGCTGATATTACCGCACCTGAACCGGCGGACAATCTCTGTGAAAATATTACTGCAGAGAATTTCAGATATATAAACTCTCGTTCCTTTGAAGCGCCTGTCAAGGAAAAGACTGTTCCTCAACCGGCTGAGCCTGTGCCCGAAAACAAGCCGGCTATACGTGTGATAGGCGAGGCATTCAAAAACTATATCATGGCTGAGGCTGATAATTCTATCATTATGATAGACAAGCACGCTGCCCATGAGCGTATTATTTTCGAACGCCTTAAAAGCCGTAACTGCCGCCAGTACAGTCAGATGCTCATGACGGAGATACGTGTTCTCCTGCCCCTTAATGAGTTTGACGCCCTTGAAAATAACAGAGAACTTCTTGCCGATATGGGCTTTGAATTTGATTTTTCACAGAAGCCCTATGCCGCCGCAAAGGCTGTCCCCACCTTTCTCATGGAGCTTGACATGGACGAGATAATCCCTGAAATTGCGGAAAATCTCTGTCTGAGCAAACAGGATCCACAGACGCATATATTTGATGATATGCTTCATACCATTGCCTGCAAATCGGCAATCAAGGCTAACGACACCAACGATATCCGTGAGCTTCAGGCACTGGCGGAACAGGTCTATGCAGATGAAAAAATTCGTCACTGTCCTCACGGCAGACCTGTTATGTTCACTATGACAAAGGGCAATATTGAACATCAGTTCAGACGCACATAGGAGGTTTTTATGGAACAGAACATCAAGCCCTTTGTTATTGCTGTTGCAGGACCTACGGCTTCGGGAAAAACAGCTCTCGGTGCGGCTATTGCAAGGGAATACGGCGGAGAGGTCATATCTGCCGACTCCATGCAGATATACAAGGGCATGGACATAGCCTCCGCTAAGCCTACAGAGGAGGAAATGCTTGGTATTCCCCACCACCTGATAGGCTTTCTTGACAGAGGAACGGCTTTCAGCGCAGCTGACTATGTAAAGCTTGCCAACGAGAAGATCCACGAGGTTCTCGGCAGAGGTCATCTTCCGGTAATTGTGGGAGGAACAGGTCTTTATATAGATTCTCTCCTTAATAATGTGAAGTTCTCTGAGGGCGGCAGTGATGAGAATTACCGCCGGGAGCTTTACGGATTTGCAGAAAAATACGGCAATGAAGCCCTGCACAGCCGCCTTAAAGATATAGATGAAGAAGCTGCGGAGACGATTCACCCCAATAATCTTGTAAGAGTTGTACGTGCTCTGGAGGTCTGCCATATTACAGGGAGAAAATTCAGCCAGCTGAAAGCTGAGAGCCGTCTTGAGGAAAGTCCCTATGATTCGCTTATAATAGGTCTTGACTACGCTGACAGACAGGTTCTCTACAGCAGAATCAACCGCCGTGTGGACGAAATGGTGAAAAAAGGTCTGGTCTATGAAGCAAGAGAGCTGTGGAAAGAAAGCGGCATGAAAACTGCGGCAAATGCTATCGGCTTCAAGGAGCTTATCCCGTATTTTGAAAATCAGATGACCTTAGAGGACTGCATCGACAAAATAAAACAGGAAACACGAAGATATGCCAAGAGACAGCTTACGTGGTTTAGAAAAAATAAACGTATAAAGTGGATAATTTTGGACGAATTTGATAAAAAAACTGAAATTTTTGAAAAATCAAAAAAATGTATAGCAAATTACAGGAATGTATGATATAATGTATAGTGTGTATTTTTAGATTATTGAAAATACACCAGTAAAAAAGATCACTGAGCTGTTTTCTTTAACGGACAGCATCAGTTAAATTTATTTCAGCGAACGGAGAATGTGTATGAACAAAACTATTAATTTACAGGACGTGTTCCTCAATCAGTGCAGAAAGGATAAGATCCTTGTTACTATTTTTCTTACAAACGGTTTCCAGTTCAAGGGTATGGTAAGAGGTTTTGACAGCTATGTCGTTATCCTCGACTGTGACGGCAAACAGCAGCTTGTGTACAAGCACGCTATTTCTACCATCGCTCCGGCAAGACCTGTTTCTATCCTTGACGCTTCAGAAAAAAACGACTGAGACGGTGATGTGAATGCGCACTGCTAATTCTGAGACCAGTGTTGTTTCAAAGATACTGCGCAATATCGTTCTCGTACTGTTCCTCATTATTTTCGCAAGTATTATCTACAACCTGAAAAACAGGGAAAGTCCTACGGAAAGCGCCCTTATGGCGGAGGCTTCCGCTTCTGTTGAGTTCCGTGGAGTCTTTATCCGTGAAGAACAGCCTGTAATCTTCAGCGGTATCGGCGCTCTCAGCTACAGTGTTCCCGACGGCGGAAAGCTGGGAAGCGGTTCTGTTATCGCTCAGGTTTATGAAAACGATTCGCAGATTATCGTTAACCGTGAGATAGAAAAGCTTGAAAATCAGCTGGCTATTCTGAATAAGATACAGAACCCGGGTACTCTTGAATCAGCTCAGCCTGCAAGCCTTTCAAAAAATATCGAAAGTGCTTACAGAAACCTTATCTATATCTGTGATACAAAGGATTACAGTGATGTTAATTCCGAAGCCGAGGAGCTTCTTGTGCTGCTGAGTACCTATCAGATGGTTACTGATGAAATCACGGACTTTAATACTGAGATCAATGACATCAACAGCCGCCTTGCTGAACTGAAAGCCAGTAAAGCTGCTCCCGTTGTAACTATTACGTCAGAGCGGCCTGCTTATTTCGTAAGCTACTGCGACGGATATGAAAACACCCTTACAGAGGAAAGCCTCAGCTCACTTACTGTTGAACAGCTTAAAGGCATAACAGATTCAAAGCAGAATGATCCTACTGTTGTGGGAAAGCTTATTGACGGCTATCAGTGGTATCTTGCAGGAATTATCGACAACTCCAACAAGCTTTATCAGATAGGCGAAAATGTCCAGCTGCGGTTTGAATCCGCCTCTGAAACCTTCGACGCTGAAATTATTGACATCAGAGACGAGGGTGATCCTGCTGAAAGCATTATCATCGCCTCATGCAATCAGTTCAATTATGACCTTGTTCAGCACCGCTGCAAACAGGTAGAGCTTATCAAAGGCGACTACAGCGGTCTTAAAGTTCCCCGTGAGGCTATCCGTTTCAAACCCTTTGAGCAGACTGAAATTGATACGGAGCTTGGCATGGAGACTACTGTTACCAAAAACTATAAGGGCGTTTATATCCTTAAAGGTGAACAGGTAGAATTCAAGAAAATCGACGTTATCTATGAGGGCAGCGATTATGTTCTTTCGGCCGTGAGAAATGATGACAGCAGCTACCTCGCCCTCTACGATGATATCATGGTGGAAGGAGCTGATTCCTTTGAATAGTGATTTCCGGTATATCGATGAAAACCTCAGAGCTATCCGATTCAATATGTCGGAGGCGGCAGCTAAATACCGTAAACCGGAGGAAAAAATCCGACTTATGGCTGTTACAAAAACAGTCTCCCCCGAAGCGGTAAACCATTCAATAGAGCTTGGCATTGACCTGCTTGGCGAAAACAGAGTTCAGGAGTATCAGTCCAAAAAGGAGCTTTACAGCAAAGGTACTGAGGTTCAGTTTATCGGTCATTTACAGACCAACAAGGTCAAATATATAATCGATTCTGTAACCATGATACAGTCAGTTGACAGCATCAGGCTTGCCTCTGAGATAAACAGACTTGCAAAAGCTCAGAATACTGTCATGGACGTGCTCTGTGAGGTGAATATCGGCGGTGAAGAAAGCAAAAGCGGTGTAAGCCCCCATGAGCTTGAAGGCTTCGTTGAGCAGCTTGCTGAAATGGAGCATATACACGTTCGTGGTCTTATGACCATTCCTCCCCCCTCAGACAGCGACATTTTCCTGGCAGAAATGCAGGAGCTTTTCATGAAGCTTAAAGAATCGGGAATATCCGGCGCTGATATGGATATTCTCTCAATGGGTATGACTCATGACTACGCCGAAGCTATAAAATACGGCTCAACTCTTGTGCGGATAGGCACTGGTCTTTTCGGCGCAAGAAACTATAATAAATAAAATAAATAAAAAATCGGGATAATTCCGCATTCGGTCCCGTAATAAATCTTACGAATGCGGAGAACAGGAGATTATTATGAAGCTTTTTGATAACATTAAGGAATTTTTCCTGGCTGACGAAGAAGATGACGATCAGGCAGATATGCCCAATGTCCGCCACGAAAGAAACACCTACAACAGAGACGCTGATATCGATGAGCCTGTTAATCAGGACGGCGGCAGAAGAAACAAGGTCGTTAATATACAGACTACTGCCCAGCTTCAGGTCGTTCTCGTAAAGCCCTCTGCTTTCACTGATGCAAAACAGATCGCAGACCACCTTATCGCAAAGAAAACTGTTGTCCTTAACCTCGAAACTGCTTCTCCGGACAACAAGAGAAGAATTATCGACTTCCTCGTTGGTGTTGCTTATGCCAACGGCGGAAGCCTTAAACCCGTTGCTAACCTGACTTACATCATTACTCCCTATAATGTAGGATTTATCGGCGAGGACCTTGTGGGTGAGCTTGAAAACAACGGCGTATTCATCTGATGAACGATTCGTCAGACAAGCTTTTTGCCGCAAGACTCAGCGACATGACAGACAGCTGCGAAAGAAAGGGTGCTGCGGTGTTTTCGCACTTTCTTGATGAGAGACAGTGCGCCGAAGCAGAACTGTGGTGCAGCCGGAATACTGGTGAACTGCTTTACAGGCTATGGGGAGGTTTCAGCGGTGCAGCAAGAAAAATACTTGCAGTTTATCCGTATTACTGTGAGGATTATATTACCGATGATTTTCCCATAACCTGTCTGACCTTTACCTTCAGAAAAGAGGACAGGCTTACTCACCGTGACTTTCTCGGTTCTTTCATGGCAATGCGCTTAAAGCGTGAAACTATCGGGGACATTATTACTGCTGACGGCATTGCACAGGCATTTGTTACAGAGGTTGCGGCAAAGCTTATCCTCAGCTCAGTCAGCAAAATCGGCAGAGTTGGCGTAAAGGTCTCGGACAGTGAACCCTTTTCCATTGAGGTCAGGCAGGAATTTCAGGAGATAAGCGGAACAGTGGCTTCCCTCCGGCTTGACTGCATT
>JAEDLA010000040.1 GCA_016295545.1 Oscillospiraceae bacterium
TGACGGAACGATAGCGGACAAATTTTTCAGCAGGTTGATATGGAATTAGTATTATTAGGGGTATTGTCTTCAGGTTACATCTAAAAATTATTCAGGTTTATGAAGCGTTCTCAAACTGACTGTTATAAAGCTCGGCATAGAAACCGCCCTTTTCAAGAAGCTCAGTATGATTGCCGCTTTCGATGATATCGCCGTCCTTCATAACGAGGATAAGGTCAGCGTTCTTAATAGTGGACAGTCTGTGAGCGATTACAAAGGAAGTTCTTCCCTCAGTCAGCTTATCCATAGCCTCCTGAATCAGCACCTCTGTTCTTGTATCTACGGAGCTTGTGGCTTCATCAAGAATCAGCAGCGGAGCATTTTCAATCATTGCTCTTGCAATAGTGATAAGCTGCTTCTGACCGGCTGAAAGATTAGCTTTGTCATTGAGAACAGTGTCATATCCCTTTGGCAGAGTGCGGATAAAGTGGTCGATACCTACAGCTTTGCACGCTTTTGTTATCTCCTCATCTGTAACATTTTCCTTGCTGTATACGATGTTTTCCCTTACTGTTCCCTCGAAAAGCCATGTATCCTGCAATACCATGCAGAAAAGCTCATGAACATTTTTTCGTGTAAGTTCGCTTGTGGGAACACCGTCAATGAGAATCTGACCGCCGTTAAGCTCGTAGAAACGCATGAGCAGATTGACCATAGTCGTCTTGCCTGCGCCGGTAGGACCTACAATAGCAACCTTTTTTCCTGCCATTGCATGAGCTGAGAAATCGTTGATAATGATTTTCTCCGGAGTATATCCGAAGCGGACGTGGCGGAACTCCACATCTCCCTTAACATTTTCAAGGACGGTTGTTTTGCTGCTTTCATCGCTCATTTCCTCTTCGCTGAGGAACTCAAAAACACGTTCAGAAGCAGCGGCAGCAGCCTGAATATTTGTAGCAGCCTGAGCTATCTGAGACAGCGGATTGGTGAAAAGGCGTATATAAATCATAAAGGCAACGATTACTCCGAATGAGATCTTGTCATTCATTACAAGAGCAGCACCTACGATACAGACTGCAACGTAGCCGAAGTTTCCGATAAATCCCATAACCGGCATCATAAGACCGGAGAGGAACTGGGACTTCCATGCGCTGTTGTAGAGCCTGTTGTTGATATTTTCAAAGGCAGTTTCTGCATCGGGCATGGCGTTGCTTACCTTTACCACGTTGTGACCGGAGTAAATTTCCTCGATATGACCGTTGATACGACCAAGCTCCTGCTGCTGCTGAACGAAGTACTTCTGGGAGTGCCCCATTACAAGTGACATGAACAGGAAACCGACCATTGTAGTAAGTACAGCAGTAACAGCCATAAGCACATTAGTCCAGAGCATCATGAACAGCGAGCCGAGAAACATTGTTACGGCAGTAACAACAGTGACAATGCTCTGATTGAGGGAGTGACCTATCATATCAACATCGTTTGTTACACGGCTGAGTACATCGCCAAGACTTGTTTTGTTAAAGTAATTAAGGGGAATGCGGTTGATTTTATGTGAAATATCGTTTCTCAGGTTCTGTGAGATTTTCTGAGTAACAGTAGTCATAATAAAGCCCTGAGTGTAGGTGAAAATAAATGCAAGAACATAAAGAACAACAAGGAATATTGCGATTTTAGTGATTTTATCAGTATCTACTCCTGCCGGAGACATTAAGCCTTCTTCGATTATTTCTGTAATATCCTGCAGCTTATTGGGACCGATAAGTGAAAATATCGTACCGGCAACGGCAAGTACAATGGCTGTCACCACATAGGGAATAAATTCCCGACTGTGTGAAACGAGCTGTCCCATACTTTTCCTGAAGTCCTTTGCTTTTGACGAAGAATCCATTTTAGGCGGTTTATGCATTTTCCAGTTCCTCCTTTGAAAGCTGTGACAGAGCTATCTGACGGTAGACCTCACAATTTTTCAGAAGCTCCCTGTGAGTGCCCATACCAGCCATTCTGCCCTCGTCAAGAACGATAATTTTATCTGCGTCTTTAATAGTACCGATACGCTGAGCAACAATAAGCGTAGTTGTGTCGCTTGTTTCCTTTTTAAGGGTGCTCCTGAGTATTCTGTCTGTTTTGTAGTCGAGAGCGGAAAACGAATCGTCAAAAATAAGTATCTCCGGCTTTCTGTAGACTGCTCTTGCAATAGCAAGTCTCTGTTTCTGACCTCCTGATATATTAGTACCGCCCTGAGCGATCTGACTGTTATATGTATCGGGCATTTTCTCCACAAATTCCGTACCCTGAGCAATTTCAACGGCATTTTTCACCTCGTCAGGGATATTTCCGGGATTATTGGGATTTTTTCCGTAGGAAACGTTTGAAGATACCGTACCGCTGAACATAACAGCTTTCTGCGGCACAAAGCCAAGCTTATTATTAAGCGCTTCTGATTTGTATTCCCTGACATTAACGCCGTCCACAAGGACTTCGCCCTCTGTAGCGTCATAGAATCGGGGGATAAGGTTTACAAGAGTGCTCTTTCCGCTGCCTGTTGAGCCTATAAAAGCAACAGTTTCTCCCTTTTTGGCAGTGAAGCTTATATTTTCAAGAACATTATCCGCAGCGTCGGGATAGCGGAAGCTTACATTGCGGAATTCCACAGTTCCTGCGTTTTCCGGTTTAGTTTCGGAAAGGCTGCCCTCCCTGATATTAGGAACAGTATCAAGGACTTCATTTATACGCTTAGCAGAAACAGCGGCTCTCGGCATCATAATGAAAATCATTGCCAGCATAACAAAGGACATAATTACCTGAACAGCATAGGAGGAAAAAACTACCATATCTGAAAAGACGGTTATCTTATCCATAGCCTGTGCCTTATTAATAAGGAAAGCACCGATCCAGTATATGACAAGGGATATTCCGTTCATTACAATATTCATGCTCGGCATCATAACTGACATGAATCGGAAAACGAAGATATTTGTAGCAGTAAGCTCATCGTTAGCCTTGCTGAACTTCTTTTCCTGATATTCCTCTGCATTATAGGCACGGACAACTCTAATACCTGTAAGATTTTCACGGGTGACACGGTTAAGGTTATCAGTGAGCGTCTGAACCTTTTTGAACTTGGGATATGCAAAAATAAGAACTGTTGCAATAACTGCCATAAGGAAAACCACAGCGCCGCCGGTAGCAGCAGTCCACTGCCAGCTTTTGCCCAGTATCTTGCAGACTGCCCACACTGCCATAATAGGAGCCTTTACCATTACCTGAAGACCCATAGCAACGAAATTCTGAATCTGGGTAATATCGTTGGTGGAGCGTGTGATAAGGCTTGCAGTTGAGAAGCCGTTTATTTCCTCCATTGAGAAGTTTCCGACCTTGCTGAACATTCTGGAACGAAGTCTGCTTGAAAATCCGGCAGCTACCTGAGCAGCAAAGAAGCCAACAATAATAGCTGCAACAAGACTTCCGAAAGCGCACAGGAGCATTTTTCCGCCGGCTTTCAGTACATCTGACATAGTGTTGCCCTCAGTCTTGACAAGCATAGTAACTTCGGACATATAGTCCGGCAGTTTAAGGTCAAGCCAGACTGACACAGCCACAAAAATAACGCTCAGCAGAATCAGACCTATTTCTCTTTTTCTCAGGTTTCTGAAAATTTTGACCATATTTGCATCTCTCCTTTTCATGCCAGCTTAACTGCGGGTATAACATCTGCACAAAAACACAGGTAATATGCCCTGTTTTTTGTTTTATGTGTTTAACAGTTAAACGTTTAATTGTAGAAGTATTGTAGCATATATCCCACTGAATGTCAAGTGAAAGTTTAGTGAAATTTATGTATTGATGTTTGTGGCAGCGGCTGACTGCTGTGTGGGGCTTTGCACCACTCCCCTCCAGAGGCTCTGCCTCCGCCAAAGGGTAAAAACCTGAGAATTTTACTGCTCTTACAGGAAGTTAAAAATATTAAGATTTGACAATCTGCCGATTCAATGATATAATAATTATGTGTTTATTTTTTCAGAAAAGAGGATTTTTCAAAATGGCTAAGGATAAAAAAATGGTTACTGCAATTACCTCAATGGACGAGGATTTTGCACAGTGGTACACGGATATATGCAAGAAA
The DNA here is from genome assembly GCA_016295545.1 of Oscillospiraceae bacterium. Classification (GTDB taxonomy): domain Bacteria; phylum Bacillota; class Clostridia; order Oscillospirales; family Ruminococcaceae; genus Ruminococcus. Next base: position 4,106 of record JAEDLA010000040.1, read on the forward strand.
GCTGAGCTTGTTGAATATACAAGCGTCAAGGGCTGTATGGTAATTCGTCCCTACGGCTACGCTATATGGGAGAATATGCAGAGAATTCTTGACGGTATGTTCAAGGAAACAGGACATGAGAATGTTTGTATGCCTATGTTTATTCCCGAAAGTCTCCTGGAAAAGGAGAAAGACCACGTTGAGGGATTTGCTCCGGAAGTTGCATGGGTAACTCACGGCGGCAGTGAAAAGCTGGAGGAGCGTCTCTGTGTTCGTCCTACTTCTGAAACACTGTTCTGTGAGCATTACGCAAATATAATTCACTCCTACCGTGATCTTCCCAAGCTCTATAATCAGTGGGTAAGCGTTGTAAGGTGGGAGAAAACAACACGTCCTTTCCTCCGTTCAAGAGAGTTCCTCTGGCAGGAGGGACATACTATCCATGCAACAGCTCAGGAGGCTGTTGAGGAAACTGAGCGTATGCTTAATGTATATGCAGATTTCTGTGAAAACTGCCTTGCTATGCCTGTTATAAAGGGCAAAAAGACTGAAAGCGACAAATTCGCAGGAGCTGTCTCCACCTATGCTATTGAAGCACTTATGCATGACGGAAAAGCACTTCAGGCAGGTACATCTCATTACTTCGGAGACGGCTTTGCAAAGGCATTCGGCATTGAATACACTGACAAGGAAAACAAGCGTGTAAATCCTCATCAGACAAGCTGGGGTGTTACAACACGTCTCATTGGCGCTGTAATTATGACTCACGGCGATGACAGCGGACTTGTACTTCCTCCGGCAGTTGCTCCTGTTCAGGCAGTTATAATTCCCATTGCTCAGCATAAGGAGGGCGTTCTCGACAAGGCTAATGAGCTTAAAGAGCGTCTTGCCAAGTCCGGCTGCCGTGTTAAGCTTGATGACAGTGAAAATTCTCCCGGCTGGAAGTTTGCAGAGTATGAGATGAAAGGCGTTCCGGTCAGAGTTGAGATAGGTCCTAAGGATATTGAAGCCGGTCAGTGCGTTGTAGTTACACGTCACAACAATGAAAAAACAATTGTTCCCCTTGATAAGCTGGAGGAAGCTGTTGCAGAGAAGCTTAATGAGGTTCGTGACGGTCTGTACAAAAAGGCTCTTGAAAACCGTGAGAGAAGAACCTACGCCTGCAAGACTATGGACGAAATAGTTTCTGTCCTTGAAGAAAAGGGCGACGGCTTTGTTAAGGCTATGTGGTGCGGAGATGAAGCCTGCGAGGACATGGTAAAGGAAAAAACAGGAGTTGGTTCAAGGTGTATGCCTTTAGAACAGGAGCACATTTCCGATACCTGTGTATGCTGTGGAAAGCCGGCTAAGGCTATGGTTTACTGGGGCAAGGCTTATTGATTTCGACTGTCCTGTGTCATTCTGTTTTTCTGGATTTCTAAAGTATTACGGCTCAAAAAATTTTTTTGATTTTTACAAACTTTTTTTGGAAATTTGTTGAAAATCTATTTTCATTGTGGTATAATATATGTGCATATAATAGAACGGTGAAAAATGCGAATTTTACTATACATTTTTAAATTTTCTAACAGACGATCAGGCTTGTTTCAGGCAGGCTGCCCCGACATCTGCTCATACTGTGCCGCTTGTCCGGTAAACAGTGTACCTGTCACCGTTTTTTCAGGGGGATATATTAATATTTTATACTATAACCGGCGTTTAAGCCTTTCCAGCCGGAAATTTTAAGGATGGTGAACTAATGAAAAGCGAAAAAATCAAAAACATTGCAGTCGTTGTGGCAGGAATAGATGAGGAGTATCAGAATACTATTATCACAGGTATCAATGCCTGTGCAAAGGACTGCAATGTGAATATTCTCTGCTTTGCTGCCTTTGGAGGTGTTATCGCCAACAGCAGGTACGATCTTGGCGAATATAACATTTACAATCTGATAAACTACAACAAATTAGACGGTATTATTCTTATGACCAATACAATTTGCAGTCCTAAGGATAAGGAAAAGATTATTTCCAAAGTCAAAGAAGCCGGTATTCCCGCTGCTGTCTTTGACTGTGACGAATATCCCGAATTTTATAATATAAGCATTGACAATACCAATGCAATGAGGGAAATTGTCCGTCATGTTATTGTTGAGCATAACGCCAAAACGATAAACTTTATCTCCGGACCTCTTTCCAATCCTGAGGCCTGCGACAGATATGATGCGTTTCTTGAGGTTATGGCGGAGCATCACCTTACTTCCGATGTAAGGCGGATATACTTCGGTGAGTTCAGAAGCGGCGACGGCAAAAAAGCTATTGATGCATTTATTAAATCCGGACTCTCTATGCCGGACGCTATTATCTGTGCAAATGACGCTATGGCTCTTACTGCAATAAATAGTCTTGAACGTCATGGCTATAAAGTGCCGGAGGATATTATCGTTACCGGATTTGACAATACCTACAATGCCCAGCACTTCTGTCCGGCGCTTACTTCTGTAAGCCGTCCTCTCTTTGATGCAGGATATCAGGCTTGTAAGATTCTTCTTCGTGTTATGGACGGTGAATCCTGTGAAAAAAATACAGCACTGTCTGCTTCGCCTGTTTTCTCTGAAAGCTGCGGCTGTGTTCATCAGTCAGACGAGGATATCCGGAGCTATAAAAAAAGTACATACAAACTTATTGATGAAGTGCGCGCGGATATTTCACTGCTTAACCGCATGACCTCAGCTCTTGCTGAAACTGAGACTGTTGATAAGGTACTTGATGAGATAGGTCGTTTTTTGGACGAGATAGAATGCGAAAGCTGTGCAATATGCTTCTGCGCCGAATGGCAGGGGGCATTCAAGGATTCCAGAGCCGGTCTGCAGCCGGACGCTTTGCAGGTCACAGGCTATACACGCAGCATGAGTGCTCCGCTTATCTGGCATAAAGGCTCAAAAATTACCTCTGTAAAAACATTCAACAGCGAGGATATGTTCCCTGAACCGCTTAAAGGCGGCGGCAATATCAGCTATTTCCTCCCACTTCATTTCAGAGAGAGATGTCTTGGCTACTACATCATCTGCAACGGCGATTTCCCCATTAAGAGTATGCTCTGCCATTCTATCATCATGAATATGAGCAATTCTGTGGAAAATATCCGGAAGCTTCTCCACCTGAATCATGCCATTAACGAGCTTGATAAGCTTTACGTTGTTGATCCCCTCTGCGGAATTTATAACAGAAATGGCTTTATCAGGGCGGCTGACAGTATGTTCAAGAAGTGCATGGCTGAAGAAAAGTCTGTTCTCATTTGCTTTATAGATATGGACGGACTTAAAATGATCAACGATAATTACGGTCATAACGAGGGAGATTTTGCTCTCCAGCGGCTTGCCGGAATTATTAGTGACTGCTGTTCAAACGGTCTTATCTGTGCCCGTTTCGGCGGAGACGAGTTTATTATCTTCGGCGCTGATGCTCACGAGGAGGACGCTGAGATTCTGGAAAGACACTTTGAAATACGTATGGCTGAGATAAATAAGATACTGAATAAGCCATACGAGCTTGCCGCCAGCGTTGGTACCTGTGTAACAAAGCTTGAACCGGATATGCTTCTGTTTAAGCTTATTACTGAGGCGGACGAGAAAATGTACGAGCAGAAAAAGAAAAAGAAAACGTCACGTTACCTGAGAAAAACATAAAAAACAGCTTCCGGAGCTTTAACGGCTTCGGAAGCTGTTTTATTACAGGTCACGCAGTATTATGTAGGCAAGATAAATTCCATAGACAAGCAGGAAGATTATTCCCTCTTTCTTGTCCAGTTTCTTTTTCAGTGCTGATGCGCCAAAGCATAGCACTGTTGCACCGAGTACGCATAATGCGTCAATCATGTTTTCCGGAGTAACGCTGAATGGTGCAATTATCATGGATAGTCCCATTACCATGAGGATATTGAAAAGGTTTGAGCCTACAACATTTCCCAGTGCAATATCACTGCAGCCTTTTTTTGCCGATACAACTGAGGTAATAAGCTCCGGCAGCGATGTCCCTAGTGCGACTATCGTAAGTCCGATAAGAGTTTCACTTACGCCAAGTCCGTGAGCAATGTCCTTTGCACAGTAAACTGCAAGCTGACCGCCAAGAATGACAACAATAAGACCGCCAACGGCATAAAGAATACTTTTGGGTACAGACATGGGCTTTTCATCTTCGTCCTCATCAGTCTTTGAACCGGCGGCAAGGGCATTTTTTCTTTCCTTTACAGCGCTGAGGATCGTCCACACCATAAATACTGCAAAGAACGCAATGAGTATAAGTCCGCCCCAGCGTTTGCCGTTCATGCCGCCAATGTAGAAAATCAGCGGAACTAAAACTGCCGAGCATAAAAGCAGGGGAAAGTCCTTTCTGAACAGTGACTTGTCCGCAGCTACCGGAACAATAACTGCGCTGATTCCAAGTATTATCAGTATATTCAGCAGGTTTGAGCCAAGAAGATTTCCTATGGTGATGCCGGCATTTTCCGGATCAGATAATGCGCTGGAAATACTTACAGCAGCCTCCGGAGCGCTTGTTCCCATAGCTACAATAGTTAGTCCGATTATCAGATTTGATACATGAAGCAGTCTTGCAATTGACACACAGCCGTCTACAAAGAAATCCGCACCCTTTACAAGAAGCACAAAGCTTACAATAAGTCCGGCTGTCATAAGAATCCAGTGAATCATATTTTTTATCCTTTCTGCTATTTGATTCCGAAAGAGCGGTCGCCCTCTGCTGCAATCACAGTTTCTCTCAGGTTTTCAATGGTGATATATCGTCCCTGTTCAATAGTCAGCAGAAGCTTGTCGATAGCCTCCGGAGAGCCTTCCGCCTCCATTTCAACTGAGCCGTCGGAGCAGTTACGTACCCAGCCGGTAACTCCGAACATATTAGCGGCGTGACAGGCTCTGTACCGAAATCCGACGCCTTGAACACTGCCGTAAAAAATAAAATGCTTTCTGATTTTTTCCATAAATACTCCTGTGATTTATACTAATTATTACTTTGGCGATAAAAAATCTGTAAAAAGCGGCGAAGCCGCACGGGGGATTCCAAAGGGTTTATTAACCCTTTGGCAGGGGGTGTAAGAGGGGGACAGCGTCCCCCTGACAAAGCAGTAAATCAAGCGCAGCGATGATTTACGGACACTTCAGCATTACTTCCCTCGGCTTGTCCGACGAAGTAAT
>JAEDLA010000041.1 GCA_016295545.1 Oscillospiraceae bacterium
AATAACAGTAAATCGAGCGCAGCGCAGCTTTACGGACGCTTCACCAATACTCCCCCTCGGCTTGCCCGACGAAGAAATTGCCGAAGTAATAATTCGCCTATATGTGAACAGGTAATAAAAACAGGTGTTGAGAATGTGAAAATTGTGTAAAATGCTTGCAATTTATGAAGAAGTATGGTATAATTATTATGCCTCGCAGACAAAAAGGTTCTTGAATGAATCGTCTGCAAATATAGTGTAACATAACCGTTCCGATGAAACGGGGCGGAAATTTGCTGAAAACTGCAGAAAAATAAATTACTTCTGCGGAGAAAGAGGTCAATATGATTTGCGATCTGCACTGCCATACAACGCTTTCTGACGGTTCACTGGGAATTGAGGACGTTATCGCTCAGGCTAAGCGTATGAATATCAATTTTCTCTCGATTACCGACCATGACACAATGGCTTCCTTTTCCCGTGCCGATGTTCTGGGAGAAAGACACGGCGTAAGGATACTTCACGGCGTGGAGCTTTCCGCATGGGACAAAGAGAGAAGCTCAAAAGTACATATTTTATGCTATGCTCCGAAAAAGCCCGACCGCCTTGAGGGACTTTGCTCCAAATCCTGCGAAATAAGGAAAGCCTGTTCAAAGGAAATGATAGAAAAGGTCATGAAAAAATTCCCTGTCACGCTGGAAAGCATACTTAAATATACCACAGGCTCAAAAAGCATTTTCAAGCAGCATATTATGCGTGCGCTTATCGACTACGGCTATGCTCTTGAATTTTACGGTGAGCTTGACTCCGAGCTGTTCAATCCGAAGTACGGCTCATGCTACGTGGAGCGTGAATATCCCGATGTGAACTTTGTGCTTGATCTTATCCACTCAGCAAAGGGCGTTGCTGTAATGGCTCACCCTGCGCAGTATAACAATATCAGCCTTTTAGAGGAGCTTGCGGAGCGTGGAAAAATAGACGGCGTTGAAGTGGGACACTATTCCGCAGATGAGGAGTGCCGTAAAACGCTTACAGAAATTGCGGAAAAATATAACCTTATAGTAACAGGCGGTTCGGATTTTCACGGCTTGTACAACTGCGTTCCTGTTCATCTGGGAAGCGAATCTACAACAAGGGAAAACCTTGACCGTATCATAAAAATGTCAAATAAAATGACGTGAAAAGAAAGGAATGCTGAAAATGAAATACGAATTTACTCCCAGAGGCGTATGCTCTCAGAAAATTTACCTTGACGTTGAGAACGGAATCGTTAATGACGTTATGTTTGTAGGCGGCTGCAACGGTAACTTAAAGGGAATCAGCTCCCTTGTAAAGGGTATGACTGTTGAAGCAGTTATTGAAAAGCTCAGCGGCATTAGATGCGGCATGAAGCCGACTTCATGTCCTGACCAGCTTGCTGCTGCACTGAAAAATCTGGTATGAGCATTATTTTGGAAAAAACAGGAATGAGAGTTATACCGGCTCTCATTTCTTTTGTTATGCTGATAATTTTTGTTGTGCCCTTTTTTCATGGTATAGTAAATCTCGGAAACTGTGCCGGAGCCGCTGTAACCTCTGTGCTCCTTGCGGTTTTTGTGTTTTTCAGGAAATTCTCTGAAATCGTGGCTTCGCTGTGGAGCACTCCCGTGGGAAAAGCTCTTGTTACAGGCGTTTCTGTCGTAGCCGCCGCCGGAGTAATCCTTGCTGCTGTTATAACAGTGCTGATGATATCGGCGGCTCACGACTACCCGAAGGACACAAATACAACCGTAGTTGTTTTAGGCTGTCAGGTAAAAAACGGCAGACCAAGCAAAATGCTGAACCGCAGGATAAATGCCGCTTATGAATATCTTGCGGAGAATCCGGAGGTAATTGCTATCGTTTCCGGCGGAAAAGGTGACGACGAGCTGATAAGTGAAGCCCTGTGCATGAGAGACTGCCTTGTGGAAAAGGGAATTTCTCCGGAGCGTATCATTATGGAGGATAAGTCTGCTTCTACCCGTGAAAATCTTGAATTTTCAAAGAAAATCATTGAGCAGCGTGGTCTTGATGAGCATATAACTATCGTCACCGACAGCTATCACCAGCTGAGAGCTGAAATGATAGCCGGAGAGCTTGGTATGACAGCAAGCAATATTTCTGCGCCTACTGCTGCATGGCTTATTCCTACCTACTGGGTGCGTGAGTGGTTCGGAACGGTCCACCAGTTCCTGTTCGGCTGAGAAAATGCGGTGGATAATTGCTCATAAAAACGGAGAAAAGTACCTTGCATCAAAGCGGCTTCTGGTGCATTCGCCGGAAACAGCAAGGAAATTCAGCTCACGGAGACAGGCTAATGCTTATCTCAGCGACAGCTGCCTCGGGAAGAAAAACTTCATTATAACAGAGTATTACAGGGATTTGCCGGATTCACCGGAGCCTGCTTCTCCGGAAAGAATTGAAAAGGAAATTCTGCATAAATATTATACCAATTATACCAAATTGGAGAAGATAAAATGAACAGATTATTTAAAACAATTGCTATCTGTACTGCATTTCTTGTTGCATCAGGCAGCATTCCCGTATTTTCAGCCGGTGCGTCAGCTGAAACAGGCTCATTCAGCTCCGGTGAGAGAAAAAAATCAGCAGGAGCTGATGTTTCCTGTGCATTACCTCGCTTTATGGGAGCTGTGGGACAGGAAATCGGCGACCTGACGGAGCTTTCTCCTGTCACGGCTTACGGGGATATCAGCGAAAATATTACTCTTGACGGCACATCAGAACTGCCTGAAAAATTTGATATGCGTGAAGCCGGAACAAATACCCCAGTAAAGGAACAGGGGAGTTACGGTGCGTGCTGGTCCTTTTCCGCAGCAGCAAGCGCAGAATCAGGACTGAACAGGTATGAGCCGTCTGTAAATCTGTCGGAGTGGCACACAGCTTTTTATACATATTACGGTGATGATCAGGTTTCCTGCGGAACTGATAAGCCGGAGGAAATTGTCAACTGCGGAGGAACCTGTTTTCATGTAACTAATCTCTGGGCGCAGTGGAGAGGACCTGTATCAGAGAACAGAATGAAGTACGGCGATTTTGACTTTTTCAGCAGACAGAGCAATATTGACCGCCTTGAAACTGCTGCGGACTATCACCTTGAAAATGCATGGCTTTTTGACTACGACTCCGAAAGAAGCAACAAGGATGCTGTTGATTCCCTTGTCAAGCAGTTTGTCGCAGGTGGTAAAGCAGTGGACGTCTCATTCAGTACACTTGGATATTCAAAAAGTACAAACAGCGTATACTCCACACTGAAACCGAAAGACGCCAATCATTCCGTGACGGTTATTGGCTGGGACGACAATTTTCCTGCGTCTTCATTCGGCGGAGATTCCAGACCGGAGAACAACGGCGCATGGCTTGCACAGAACAGCTGGGACGTGGACTTCGGCGACAACGGCTGCTTCTGGATTTCCTATGAGGATACCTCACTTTCGGAGTTTGCTGTTTTTGAGCTTGGCAGTGCAGATGAATATACTACAAATTATCAGCATGATACGTTTTATCCGGCTTCGGTTCTGAGTGCAGATGATGAGCCTGATGTGAACAAGCCCTCATATATGGCAAACATTTTTACTGCTGACAGAACGGAACAGCTTGAAGCAATAGGTACATATATAAATAGTCCTGGAACGGAGTATGAGATTACTATTTACACCGATTTACAGGACGTGACTGATCCTGCCTCCGGAACGCCCTCATCAGTGACCTGCGGCACTTCTGAGCTTACCGGCTTTACAACTATTGAGCTTGACGAAAATGTTTTGATAGAGGAGGGGGAACTTTTCTCTGTTTCGGTTAAGCTTTACTGCCCTGACAGTAAATATGTTGTGCCTGTTGAGCTGTGCCTTTATATTGACCAATATGATACAGGCAAAAAGGTAAGTCTCGGTTCTTTTGCGGATTATGATAAGATATCCGCCAACTCATGGGAAAATGAAAGCTTTGTCAGCACAGACGGAGCTTTGTGGGACGAAACCTGCTGTGATATTATAAATTATACTGACGAGGAAAAAAACGAGGTGCTGCAGTCTGTCCTTGATGAATACGGTGAGGATATGACTGAGGAGGAGATAACTGCCTATTGTGAGCTTTTCAGTTCAGGCGACCTTGAAGCAATTATGGGAAATGTGTCCCTGAAAGCCTTTGCAGCTCCGGTGGGGACGGTTGATTTCTCCCATGCTTCGGGGAAAGTTCCTCTTGATGAGACGGTGGAGCTTTCTGTTAAGGACGGCAGTGAAATTTATGTTTCAGTAAACGGCGGCGTGGCAGTTCCTTATGAACAGCCTTTGGAAATTACGGAATATACACAAATTTCAGCCACAACTGATTTTATAACATATACACAGCGTGAATATACTCCTGCAAAGGCTGAGTTTACAGCACTGGGCTATTTTACAGACCTGAGCAGCATGAACATGAGATATATCGGCTATGCTGAGCGTACAGATGAAAGTTCCTACAGCATTGAACTTTCCGGAGATGAAGATGAAATTGCCCTCTATCCGGTTTCAGCGGCTGAGGTTTACATGGACGGTACACTGCTGGACAAAAACTGCTTCGGAGAAAGAATTCCCCTGAAATATGGAGCAAATACTGTTACCTTTCAGCTGAAACAGGAGAACCGCCTTGATAATACAGTTACGCTGAATATTTATCGCAGTCCTGTGACTATTGATATTGAAACTGAAACGGTAAAGCTCGACAATGCGGACTCCCTTACCGCAGAGGACGGACATATTTTTGCCGACGGAGAGAGCCTTTCCGACTATGCAGGACAAACTCTGACTGCTGAAATTGCCGGAGAAACGGTGGAAGTAAGTGTTCCGGAGCGAGCCGCTCTGCCCGAACTGGAAATAGATTACTATATGGAGACGCTGGGCTGTTTACCGGAGGAAACTGCGGAAAACCTTGAATATTCCGTTGACGGAAGCAATTTTATTTCAGCTGATAAAAGAATAATCGGCAGGTCTACTCAGCTGCTGAAGGTTATTCCCGGAGAGCAGATAATTCTGCGTATTTCAGCCGGAAACGGACTTTTTGCAAGTGAGCCGAAGACTTTTAATATTCCGCCAGCAGGAGCTGCACCGGAAAAAATGCCTGAGTACACATACAACGGAAAGTTTAATATTTTACTGAAAGATACTCAGGAATACCTTGTACTTAACGGCGGCTTGTCTGAGGAGGATTTTACTGCCCTTGCGGAGAATTTCGGCTATACTGCGGAAAATTTTGAAGCTCTGATGCAGAAAAGGTTCGGTACGGACAGCCATGACAGGCTTTTGCAGCTGATAAACTGCTGGTGGAGCAGTTACGGAGAGTATCAGTCGTCGGAAAATATCACCGTAGCTGTGAGATTCAGCAGTAACAGCGGCGGATTTGCTTCTGTGCCGGTTTTTGCGGAGCTTTCGGGACGTGAAAAGGGAGACATTAATAATGACGGCAGGCTTACTCCGGTGGACGCATCACTGGTGCTTATGTACTATGCCCAAAAGAACGCATCAGTGGATTTTCAGCCACTTGACGAAGCTGAAATGTTCTTCTACGACTATACAGGCGACGGAGCAGTCACTCCTGTGGACGCATCGGCGATACTCAGCATCTACGCTGAACACGCCACAGCACTGAACTGATATGAACAACAGAAAAGGTATTATTTTCACAGCTGCCGGACTTGCCGCAATACTGATTTTCTCCTGTATTTACGGGCTGCGGCGTGAAGCTGACCTTACTGATGATATATCCTATGGCTTTCAAAGCAGTACCGGAGAATGTCAGGTGAGTTCAGCTGTTGCCACAGAAATAACGGTTATTTCGTCAATGACGAAAACTACAGCGGCTGTTACGGAATCTGCTTCTGCCGAAACAGAGACTACTGCATCAACAGTCCCGGAACCACTGTATATAGACATAAACAGTGCCTCACAGCAGGAGCTTATGAAGCTTGACGGCATAGGAGAAGTTCTTGCGGCAAGAATTATTGATTTTCGTCAGCAGAACGGCGGTTTCAGAAATATTGAGGAGCTTCTTCTCGTTGAGGGTATCGGGCAGGAGAAACTGAACAGTATCAGCAGCTTTGTTTATGTGGAAAATCCGGTCTATACCGAGCCGGCAAAGGAAGAGTTTCCGGAGGAACAGATTCCTGAGGATACCCCTGAAGAACCGGTTGCTGAGGAAACAACAGAGCCTGAAATAACACTTGCTGAGGCTGCACCAATAAATATAAACACTGCCGGTACGGAGGAGCTGATGCTTCTGCCCCATGTAACAGAGGAAATTGCAGGAAAGATAATCGACCTGCGCACAAGAATAGGCGGATTCAGCCACCCTTATGAGCTTCTCTACGTTGAAGAACTTCAACAAAATGAGGTGGCAGAAATAGTTGAATTTGTAATTGTTGGTGAATAGTTATAAATTTAATGGCAATGTATTGTTAAAAGCAGGCAAATATGGCTTTTACCGTTTTGTAATCATTTGAAAATGCACCTGAAAAAACTGTGTAAAAATACACAAAAACGTTGTTGAATATGTACATGGTGCTCAAAAAATATTAAAGAACGATTCAAAGCATTGACTTTGGACAAAAAATACGGTATATTATTGTTACAAAAGCAATTGGACTATGCAGTGTTTCGGAGACGTCCGGACAGTGCAGACGGCATTGCAGGACTACTGAAACCCTGCCGAATAATACGAAATGCATTCGGCAGCTGACTTTTTGCGCAGTATGGATAAGCCTGACTTCCGGTTTACGGACGGACGGTTTGATTCCGGAGAGATTTCTTTATCGTCTGTGCGGATTAATGCTTCCAATGTGTTTTGAGACTGTGCGGGAAACGCCTGTTCAGCGGCAGTTGCTTGACTGAATTGATTACTGGACATTTATGTCTTTGTAATAGATCAGCCATTAGGCTGGAAAAGCCACAGATCAGCGGCATTTCCACGTCAGACGGAGCACAATCACGAGACAGGGAACGGCGTTGGTTCAAGGCTTTGTAAAATCACATTTATTTATTTATTTAAGCATATTATATTTGTAAAAATATAATATACATATTTAAGGAGGAAAATTCTAATGAACAAACTTAAAAGAACATTAGCTTTAGTAGCTACACTTGCTATGGCTACAACTGCATTCGTTGGCTGTGGTAAGGAAGAGTCATCATCTTCTTCATCTTCTTCAAAGGCTGAGGAGTCTTCTTCAGAGGCTGAGGAGTCTTCAGAGGCTGAGGAGTCTTCAGAGACTGAAGAGTCCAGTGCTTCTTCAGGCGCTGCTGGCGAAGTAGGCGAGATCGATGCTTCTGTTGCAACAGGCGGTTCAACATTTACAGTAGCTGCTTGGAATGCTGATGACGTACCTTATCTTATCGCTCAGTGGAAGGGCTGCTCCGTTGAAGACGTTTCAAACGGCAAGGTTGACGGCGTTAACTTCGTTAACTTCGGTGTAGGCGGCGGCGAGGCTTCTGAGAAGTATGACGCTCTCTTCAACTCCGGCGATGACCTTGATGTTTACTTCTGTGAAGCTGACTGGGCTCTCAAGTACATCAACGATGATACAAAGACACTTGCTCTTGATAAGCTCGGATTTACAGATTCAAGCTTCCCCAACATCTACTCTTACACAGATGAGATCGGTAAGGATGCTAACGGCGTTCGTAAGGGCGTTTCATGGCAGGCTGCAGCTGGCGGCTTCGCTTACAGAACAGACCTTGCTGAGCAGTACCTCGGCGTAACATCTCCTGAAGAGATGCAGGCTGCTGTTGCTGACTGGGATAAGTTCGTTGAGTCTGCTACAACAGTTGCTGAGAAGTCCGGCGGAAAGACAGCTCTTGCTGATACACTTGGTGGTATGTGGCAGGTATTTGCTGCTGGCCGTACATCTGCTTGGGTTCAGGATAACAAGCTCGTTATCGACGATTCATGCGAGAAGTTCGCTAACATTGCTAAGACTCTCTGGGACAACGGCGGTGTTACAAAGAATACACAGTGGTCTGACGAGTGGTATGCTTCAGGTCAGGACGACAGCGCAATGGGCTTCTTCGTTTCTACATGGGGCTTCGGCGACGCTATCCTTACAAAGGCTGCTGGCGGTGAAGGCGGTGCTTCATACGGTAAGTGGAATGTCTGCGTAGGACCTAACGAGTACTTCTGGGGCGGTACATGGATCGTTGTTAACCCTGCAACTGACAACGGTCAGGAAGCTCAGGACTTCATCAAGATGGCTACAGTTGACGAAGATCAGATGCTTACATACGCTACAACAAAGCCTGAGTACGTAAACAACCAGAACGTAATGCAGAAGGTTGTTGACGACAACATCGTAACAAACGAGTACGTTTCTGGTAACCTCGGCGGTCAGAACTACTTCGCTGAGCTCCACGAGTCTGCTAAGGGCATCAACCTCAACGGACTTATCACTCCTTACGATGCTACAATCAAGACTGACTTCATCAACGCTGTTCAGACAGAAATGCTCGAGGGCGGCAAGTCATGGGATGATACTCAGGAAGCATTCAAGGACAAGGTTGCTGAGGACGTTACAACTCTTGACTGGGATGAATAATTAGTATACGTTTCAAATTTCAGATTTGATACCCTACGGAATGCTTATGCATTCCGTAGGCGTATATATTTTAATTATTCTTTCATGAGAGGGTGTGTTTTATGGCGTCAGCTGCACAAAGAAGAATAAAATCCATCAGCTATGCAAAGTATGGTTACTTCTTTATTTTACCGTTTTTTATTGTTTATTTCTTTTTCCAATTATGGCCATTGATTAATACATTCATTCTTAGTTTTCACGGAAATTTCTCCCACGAAACTGAGTTCGTTGGCTTTGAAAACTACCAGAATCTGATTTTCGGAGGCGGACGTGCTGCTAAGGCAACTCATGAGAGCTTTCTCCGTACTTTAGGAAATACAGTTATCCTCTGGATAGGAAACTTTATTCCGCAGATTGCACTTTCACTTTCACTTGCTGTATGGTTCACAGATGCAAAGCTTAAGATTCCCGGACAGGGCTTTTTTAAGGTTGTAATGTATATGCCTAATATCATTACCGCAGCTTCTGTTGCTGTACTCTTCCTCCAGCTTTGTTCACAGACTCAGCAGGGCCCTGTTAACCAGCTTCTCAACG
>JAEDLA010000042.1 GCA_016295545.1 Oscillospiraceae bacterium
TTCACCAATACTCCCCCTCGGCTTGCCCGACAAATTAATTATCGATATTTAATTGCCGAAGTAATAAATTCTGGAGCAATAATAAAACGAATCGGCAGCTGAAAAAATCAGCTGCCGATTTGATTTGTCCCTTAACAAACGATACAATTCAAGACCTGTCTGATAGTGCAGATAAAAGACAGTTTAAACTGTATTTTTATCATATCATAAAATCATTGAATTTTCATTGAAAACTGTTCACAATTTTCAATGAATTTATTTCGGATACAGGTGATTTTTCACGTAAAACGGTAATAAATATGTACATCAGCACACTTTTTTGGTTGAATGTACCAAATAATCAGCATAATTTTTGTACACCTTTTCTTCACAATTTAGAAATAATTCAATAAAACTTCAATAAACCTGTGATATAATTTATATGAAGATATGGGAAGGTCAGGTGTAACGGAATTTTATGACCGCCAATCTTAAAAAAATGAAAGTGAGGTATTGATTCACATGAAGAAAGGTGTAATCAAAAAGTTCGTCTGCGGACTGCTGACCGGACTTATGTTTGCAATGAGTGCACCGGCTACTCCCAGCGTCCACGCTGCTGACCAGCAGGATCGGGGTACTAAAGACGGCTATGACTATGAGCTCTGGAATCAGAATTATCAGGGCACAGCCACTATGAATGTCGGAAGCAACGGCGCATTTACCTGCAGCTGGAGCGGAATCGAAAACTGTCTTTTCCGTACCGGAAAGAAGCTCGGCAGCACAAAAAAGTACGGCGACTACAACGGAATGTACGTTGATTATGACGTAGATTACGAGCCAAAGGGCAACTCTTATATGTGTGTTTACGGCTGGACCGAGAATCCTACTGTTGAGTACTATATCGTAGAAGCATGGGGCTCCTGGAGACCACCCGGAGCTACAAATTCTCTCGGTACTGTTGAAGCTAATGGCAATAAGTATGATATTTACCGTACTGAGCGAGTTAATCAGCCGTCTATCCACGGAACAGAAACTTTCTATCAGTACTGGAGCGTTCGTCAGGACAATCCTGCTGTAAACAATGCAAAAACACATATTGAGGGCAGAATAAGCATATCCAAGCACTTCGATGCATGGGCACAGGCCGGTCTTGATATGAGCGGAACTATGTACGAGGTTGCACTCAACATTGAGGGCTATCAGTCAAACGGAAGTGCAAGTGTAAATAAAAACGGTCTTGTTATCGGCGAGGGTGACGGAGACGGCGGTGTTGTTGAGCCTCCGAAGCCAGTTGAACCCGACGAAAACGGCTATTACTTCCACTCCACCTTTGAGGACGGAGAGGACAGCTGGGCTGCAAGAGGTGACGCATCTGTTGCAGTATCAGGCGGCAGCGCTTATGAAGGGTCAAAATTAATGAGCGTCACAGGACGTACAGATTCATGGAACGGTGTTGCAAAGGGACTCAGCACATCAACATTTGTTCCCGGCAGCAGCTATGGCTTCAGTGTTATGGCTATGCAGAACTCAACTGCATCAGAGGACTTCAAGCTTACACTCCAGTGTACAATTGACGGTGAGGAAACCTATCACACCGTTGCTGAAAACACAGGAGCTAAGGGCGAATGGGTTCAGCTTTCCAATCCAAGCTTTACAATTCCTGCCGGAGCTTTAAATCTGATTCTCTATGTGGAAACCGCTGATACAACAACAAATTTCTATATCGACGAGGCAATCGGCGGTATTGAAAACTGCGTTACTGCAGGTGAGCAGAAAGCTAAGCTTGGCGATGTTAACCTTGACGGAAAGGTTGACGGAAGTGACCTCAAGGCACTTGAGAATCACGTACTCGGCAGAGGAGACAAGATTAATTTTGAAACCTCTGATATGGACAGTGACGGTAAAATCGACTCTATGGACGTTGTTCTTCTCAGAAAAGCTGTTTCTTCCGGTTCATCAGACAGCGGAAACTCAGGAAATTCAGGCAATCAGGGCAATTATACTCCTGTCAAGGGCGGCGTTGATACATCATGGATCGATCCGTCAAAGCCTATGGTAGCTATCTCATTTGACGACGGAGCAGTTGGTACTTCTCCTACATCATCGTCTATGAGAATCCTCAATGCTCTTAATGATTCCGGATTCCATGCAACATTCTTCTATGTAGGCAACTGGATAGGAAATAATCAGGCTGAGGTTAAGACTGCTTATGATATGGGCATGGAAATTGCAAACCATACAACTTCACACCCCAATCTTTCAGAGATTTCAGCAAGCGAGATAAGAAGTGAATATGATCAGTGTGCCGCAACGCTCAAGGGCATTATCGGCACTGAGCCTTCTAAGCTTCTCAGACTTCCTTACCTTGCTACAAACAGCACAGTTCAGTCTACACTCAGTGATGTTCCCCTTATAACCTGTTCAATCGATACTCAGGACTGGAACAATGCTTCAAGTCAGCAGATAATCGACACAATCAAAAATGCAATGAATGACGGTTCACTCAGAAATTCTATTGTACTCTGCCATGAGACATACTCCACTACAGCAGAAGCTATGGAATATCTTTGTCCATATCTTAAATCTCAGGGCTGGCAGATCGTTACTATCTCTGACATGTACGCAGTAAACGGTAAAACACTGAATAACGGTCAGGTTAATTCAAAGTGCAATTAAGACTATACCATACAAAAAGCGCTTTTGGGCAGAAATGCTCAAAGGCGCTTTTGCGCTTCATGAAAGAAAAGTTTCCTTAATCGTGGGAGAGTTTGGAGATACTCCGCAACTGCTGTTTGGCGCTGAGAAATTTACTTGTACATAATCGATAATAAATCTGTTTTGGAGTTGCATATTTTGTGCATCTGCACGATTTTTATTAAATATGCCAAAAAAGTGCAAAACTTGATTTTTTCCTATTGCAATTAAAAATATGTTGGTGTATAATAGTAATGTAATACAACATAGTTTTTACAAAAAATCCGAATCTTAATGTGTTTTCTTTTTTTAAACGTGCATATTTAACAAATTATTACCGAACAACATTACATTGTTTAGTGAATTTGCTGACAGTAAACTTGAATTTCTCCGCCTTTCTTTTTGCGGCATTTACTCTGCTCTTTGACAGAAATATGCAGATAATTATTTTAATTTATAGAAAGCTGAAAAGATACAGATAATTAAATCAGCTAATTTAGAACAGAAACAAAAGAAAAATAAGGCGGTTAACGAAATGATTTTTTCAAGACTCTTCTTTCTCTATCTCTT
This sequence comes from Oscillospiraceae bacterium, assembly GCA_016295545.1. Classification (GTDB taxonomy): domain Bacteria; phylum Bacillota; class Clostridia; order Oscillospirales; family Ruminococcaceae; genus Ruminococcus. Next base: position 3,244 of record JAEDLA010000042.1, read on the forward strand.
TCTGCCCGTTTGCATTTTTGCTTATGCCGGTGCCGGAAAACTTAAAAATAAAAATACGGTGTTGATTATTTTCTCGCTGATCTTCTATGCGTGGGGTGAGCCGGTCTACGTTTTTCTGATGCTGCTCAGTGCATTGGTAAACTATTCTGCCGGTATGCTCATTGACAGGTTCAGAGGAGGCAGGGGTGACAGCATTGCAACCTTTGCGGCTGTTGCGTATAACCTGCTTATGCTGGGCATCTTCAAGTACAGCGGCTTTGTTGTGGAAAATATCAACGCCATTTTTTCGTCCTCTATACCTGTGCCGGACCTGCGTCTGCCTGTGGGAATCAGCTTCTACACATTCCAGACAATATCCTATATTATTGACTGCCACTGGGAAAAGGTCGAAACTCAGAAAAGCTTCAAGAATTTCCTGCTGTACATAACTCTTTTCCCACAGCTTGTTGCCGGACCTATTGTGCGGTACAGCAATATTGGTCACGAGCTTGAAAACAGAAAAACTTCCGTAAGCGATATTTCCTATGGACTTAACAGAATGATATTAGGTCTTTCCAAAAAGGTTCTTCTGTCTAATCAGCTGAGCATTATTGCTGACAGTATGCTTGAAAATATCGATAACGCTTCATTTGTGGGAGCTTGGTACGGTGCGGCTGTTTATGCTCTCCAGATTTATTTTGACTTCTCAGGCTATTCTGATATCGCCATTGGACTTGGACGTGTTTTCGGCTTCCACTTTGACGAAAACTTCCGTCACCCCTTTATCTGCAAGGATATTACAGAATTCTGGCAGAGGTGGCATATCTCCCTCAGTACGTTTTTCAGGGATTACGTGCTCTATATTCCGATTTTCGGAAAAAGACGCAAATACGGCGGACTTTTCCTCGTATGGCTCTGCACAGGAATATGGCACGGCGCAAGCTGGAATTTCATTATATGGGGACTGTACTACGGTCTGTTCGTGTTCCTTGAAATGAAAATCGGAAAAAAGCGCATGAAAAAGATACCCCTTATCATACGTCAGATATACAGCAAAATCGTTATTGTTATCGGCTTCGGAATCTTCTATTTTGAGGATATGGGAAAGCTGGGCGCATTTTTCAAAACGATTTTCGGCTTCGGCGGCAACGGCTTTATCTCCATTGGAGATAAAATTTCCGTAGTTAACAATATGTATCTTCTTATTGCGGCAGTTATATGCTGTCTGCCCATAATAGAGGGCTTCAAAAAGCTTTCGGAGAAATCCTTCCCGGTCAAAACTGTTATATCATTCTCCACAGCTATTGTCAGTGCCTTTCTGCTGATTATGAGCAGTATTATGCTTGTGGACGCAACTACAAATCCATTCCTTTACTGGAGATTCTGATATTGTACTAATTCCATATCGTTCTGTTGAAAAATCGACGGAGTGATGTGGGATTAGTATTAAAAATGGCACAGGGAATAGTATAAACTGGAGGTTTTAATGCACTATGTCTGAAAATAATAAAAAAAATGACAGCAGCATTGACATAAATCTGTCATCAGGGAAAAAAATGTCCAAACGCCGCAGACAGATGCTTATCAAGCATTATATGGCGGTTTTCAATGTTTGTCTAATTGCTTTTATTTTTGTGGCAGGATTTGTCTATCTGCTTTTCTTCAAGCGTGAAACTGTCTCAAACGAGGAAAACCGTGAGCTTACGAAATTTCCGAAGTTTACTGTTTCTTCCTATGTGAAGGGGGATTACACTCAGGGGATATCTGACTGGTATGATGATACAGTTCACGGCAGAAGCAGCATCAAAAAGTTCATATCCTCACACATTCTGCCGCTCAAAGGCAGAAAATTCGGTGAAGATAATATAGAGCTTTACGGAAACGGTACAAATAAAGAAAACAGCGGAGATAACGGCGAAGAATCTGTAGATAAGCCAGCACCTGCTGTTACAACTGCCGCAAAAATCACTTCCGCATCAACAGAAACAGCGGCAGAAACTACGACCACTGTTACTACTATGCCTGATATAAACAATCCTGCGGCTGACGGAGAAATTGCCAATAATATCGTTGTTGCCAATAACCGTGGACTTATGCTTTACGGCGGCGGCAAGGAAAGCGGTCTTGAATATGCTGCTTCACTTAACGCATATAAGGCGGCGCTGGGAGACGGCGTAAATGTTTACTCAATGGTATGCCCTACAGCTGTATCCTACTATATGCCGGAGAATTACCGCAATCTTTCAGCAGATGAAAAGTCTGATATCGACAATATAAATTCAGCTCTGTCAGGAGTTGTGCCTGTTGATATTTTTGATACTCTGCTGCTGCACAAGAATGAGGCTATATACTCACGTACTGACCACCACTGGCAGCCACTGGGAGCATATTATGCTGCGGAGAAATTTGCTGAAACAGCGAATGTGCCCTTTGCAGACCTTTCAGAGTATGAGACAGTTTCACTTCCCGGTTATGTGGGAACCCTCTACGGTTATACAAAAAGTGCTGCACTGATAAATAATCCGGAGGATTTTGTATACTACAAGCCGAGAATCAATACTGTGACAACACGCTACACAACGGCATTTACAGAGCCTCGTGAGGACAGTCTGCTTCTTGATCCCGGTCCTATGGCAACATCAAGCTACTATATGGTGTTCGGCGGAGACGGACAGATAACTCATGTTAATACAGACTGCAAAAACGGAAGAACTCTCGTTATTTTCAAGGACAGCTACGGAAATGCACTTCTGCCTGTGCTGACAAGCTCCTTTGAGAATATTTATCTCTGCGATATACGCTATTTCGACCTTAATGCAGTAAGCTTTGTGCAGCAGGTTCAGGCAACAGACCTCCTCTTTGCCATGAACACATTCTCCGCTGTGGGAGAAAACCGTAAATTTATTGAAGCTAACAGAACAAGACAGGTGGGTTAAATGAAAGAACTCTCTTATCCCTTTGACGGGAAATATTTGCGCAGAAACCGCCGGAAGCTGCGGAATGCTCTCCTTTCCGGCACTAATCAGAGAATCAGGAAGAAAATAGCTGTTCTTGGCGGCTCTACGGCTGATGATGTTGATTTGATGCTGGAGCTTTTTCTCCTTGACGCCGGAATTGAACCGGAATTTTACGTATCAGAATATAATAAATTCTATGAGGACGCAATGTTCGGCAATCCTGAGCTTGACAGCTTCAAGCCGGATATCATCTATATTCACACAACCTGCCGCAACCTTACAATGGTTCCGGAAAGCCTTTCTGAATCTCCTGAGACAGTTCAGAACAAGCTTACAGAGCAGTTTGAGGTGTTTAAGCAGATGTGGATAAAGCTGATGCAGAAGTTCTCCTGTCCCATAATTCAGAACAATTTTGAGATTCCTCTGTGCCGTCCCTCGGGCAGCTATGACGGCTGGGGAGATGCCGGAAAATCGGCTTTTATAAATCGCCTTAATGTGATGATGTCCGATTACGCTCGTCATAACAATGGCTTTTACATCAACGACATCAACTACCTTTCAGCAGCAGTAGGACTAAAAAAATGGCATAACAGCGAGGAATGGTATCTTTACAAATATGCGGTCAGTCTTGAAGCCTGTCCCGACCTTGCTTTCAGTGTCGCAAACATTGTGAAATCAGTTTTCGGCAAGAACAAAAAGGTAATTGCTCTCGACCTTGACAATACCCTCTGGGGCGGTGTTATCGGAGATGACGGTCAGGAGGGCATAGAGCTTGGCGAAGAAACAGCGGTGGGCGAATCTTTCAGGGATTTTCAGAGGTATCTCAGGGAATACCGAAGCTTTGGCGTTCTGCTGACGGTCTGCTCAAAAAATGATGAGGAAAACGCTGTTCTTGGACTAAATCACCCTGAATCACAGCTGAAGCCTGTTGATTTTACCCTTATTAAAGCCAACTGGAACAGCAAGGACAGGAATATTGAGGAATCTGCCGATGAGCTAAATCTGCTGCCGGAAAGCTTTGTTTTTGTGGACGATAATCCGGCTGAGTGCGCTATTGTATCAGCTCAGCTGCCGGAGGTTCAGACGGTGAACTTCCAGAACGTCTCCGAAGCAATGTATAAGCTGAGCAGAAGCGGATTTTTTGAGGTGACCTCACTTTCTGCCGACGACCTAAAACGTACAGAGATGTACGCTGCCAATGCACGGAGAGCGGCTCAGCGCAAAAGCTTTGAAAGCTACAGCGACTATCTTCTCAGCCTTGAAATGGAGGCTGTTATTGAGGATTTCCGTCCGGTGTGCCTGCAAAGGATAACACAGCTCACCAATAAAAGCAATCAGTTCAATCTGACTACGAAGCGCTATACTCAGCAGGAAATGGAGGAAGTTTCCGCAAGTTCTGAGCATATCAGGCTTTACGGACGTCTTGCAGACAAATTCGGTGACAATGGCATTGTTTCCGTAGTTATCGGCTGTAAAAAGGGCAGGGAGCTTCATATTGAGCTGTGGCTTATGAGCTGCCGTGTGCTCAAACGTGACATGGAGCTTGCAATGCTTGATGAGCTTGTCCGCTGCTGCCGTGAAGCCGGAATTGACCGGATAATCGGCTATTATTACAAAACACCGAAGAACAGCATGGTTGCGGAGCTTTTCGGTACGCTGGGCTTCGCTCTGACGGAAAAAAAGGAAAACGGCGATTCGGTATGGTGTCTTGAAACTGCCGGATACATAAATCAGAATAAAGTTATTGAAGTAAACAAGGAAAGGGAGAAAAATTATGGCAATGAACAGAAATGATATTATTAAAAGACTTACTGAGGTTTTCAGAGACGTTTTTGACGACAGCTCAATTGTGATAACGGACAAAACTACCTCTGCTGATATAGAGGACTGGGACAGCATTGAGCATATCAATCTTATTGGTGCTGTTGAGGACGAATTTGGTCTGCGTTTTAAGATGAAAGAAGTCTCAGGCATGAAAAATGTCGGGGAAATGATTGATATTATCTCCGAGAGAGGTAAAAGATAATGAGTAAAAAGGTGAAAAAGCGCATAGCATTCTGCATTGCGCTTTTTACCATAATTATGCTGTATTGCTGGGGATTTTCCCTGAAATGCGAAGAATATAAAATAAGCTCTGATAAGATAAGCAGTACAGTCAGGCTTGTTTTTGTCTCCGATTTGCACAACTGCTTCTATGGCGGCACTGACCAGTCGGGGATAATTGACAAAATTGAGGAAATTCAGCCTGATGCGGTGCTTTTCGGCGGCGATGTCATAGACCAGTACGGCGGTACGAAATACTCACTGAAATTAATGAAAAGTGCTGCTGAAAAATATCCCTGCTTCTACACTCACGGAAATCACGAAGAAATGCGTGACGATATCGACAGCTTTTACGCTGAGGTGGACAAGCTGAATATTCACCGCCTTGATGGGCAGGGAGCTGAATTAACTGTAAACAGACAGAAAATCAAGGTTTACGGCGTTTCTGATGCATATATGCAGGGAAAGAAAAAAACTCAGCTTCAGGACTGCCTTGACGATCTGGACAACAGCTGTTATAACATTCTTCTTGCCCATTCACCGGAGCAGTACACAGAGTATTTTGAATCCAGTAACAAAGTGCAGTTTGACCTGGTGCTTTCCGGTCATGCTCACGGAGGACAGTGGAGGATTCCGGGGATTCTTGAACAAGGCGTGTATTCTCCGGACCAGGGAATTTTTCCTGATTATACCAACGGACAGTTTTCCTACGGAGATTCAGTTCACATCGTCAGCAGGGGACTTGCAAGACCGCTGAGAATGATTTTTATTCCCAGAGTTTTCAATCGTCCGGAGCTTTCGGTTATCAGTATAAACTGAAACAATGCAAATCAATTTTTACTTTATGGCATAATTTAAGGGGACGCCGTCCCCTTAAAATCCCCTGCAAAAGGGACAAAGTCCCT
>JAEDLA010000043.1 GCA_016295545.1 Oscillospiraceae bacterium
TTCCCTCGGCTTGACCGACGAAGTAATTATCGATATTAATTTGCCGAAGTAATAACAAAGGAGGTGCAACCATTGCCTGATAACATCCGAAAAAACAGACATAACAGCACATTGAAGGAAATCAGAAAAAACAGAGCCTGCTATGCAATGCTTGCGCCTTTTATGATATTCTTTTTGCTGTTTACCGTTGTTCCGGTGGTAATGTCCCTGCCAATGGGCTTTACGGACTTCAACATGGCTCAGCCGCCGGAATTTGTGGGACTTTCCAACTATGCCGCACTTTTTCTTACGGACAGGATATTCCTGAAAGCCATAAGAGTAACACTTATCTTTGCTTTTTTTACAGGTCCGCTGAGCTATATGCTGTGTTTTTTCCTTGCATGGCTTATAAATGAGCTGCCGGGCGTGCTGAAAACTGTCTTTACTTTGATTTTCTACATTCCCTCAATGGCAGGACTATATACGGTGTGGCAGCTTATTTTCAGCGGAGATACCTATGGCTGGCTGAATTCCTTTCTGCTGGAGCTTGGAATTATCATTTCTCCCGTACAGTGGCTGACTGATTCAAGGTACGTGTTGGGCGTAACTATCATAGTTCAGCTGTGGATAAGTCTCGGCGCAGGCTTTCTTGCGCTCCGTGCAGGCTTTCAGAATATAGACCGTTCCATGTACGAAGCAGGGGCAGTGGAGGGAATAAGAAACCGCTGGCAGGAGCTTATTTATATTACAATTCCGGCAATGAAGCCGCAGATGCTTTTTGCCGCTGTTATGCAGATTGTAAGCTCCTTTACCGCCGGAACGGTTGCGCAGAATCTTGTGGGATTCCCAAGCACTGATTACAAGGCGCATACTATTATGACTCACGCCTATGACTATGGCTGGGTGAGATTTGAAATGGGTTATGCATCGGCAATATGCATGATACTTTTTCTTGCAATGCTTGCAGTAAACAGGCTTATAAACAGGGTTCTGGGAAAGTAGGCTGAGCAATGACGAAAAAAACAGATTCACCGAAGCTTCGTGCTTCAAACAGACAGGCAGGAAAAAAATACGGCGGCACAGTCTGCATATTTATTTTCCTTGCAGTACTGGGAGCTTTCATGGTTTTTCCCATTTACATTGCAGTAGTGATGTCCATAAAGCCGGTGGAGGAGCTTTTCATATTTCCGCCGAAGCTTTATGCTGTTCAGCCCACACTGGAAAATTTCCGGGATATGTTTCTGCTGCTGAGAAACGGTCAGGTGCCTTTCTCACGCTATGCGGCAAACAGCGTCCTCGTTACTGTTTCCATAACCGGCTGTCAGTGTATTTTCTCCTCAATGGCAGCCTTTGTGCTGGCGAAGTGTCGCTTTCCGGGACAAAAGCTTATAAACAGCCTTATTGTTATAGCGCTTCTTTACCAGAGCAGCGTAATTTACATAATGCAGTACATTGTTCTGGCAAAGCTTCATCTTATTGATACTCCGGCGGCACTGATTTTTCCGTCAATAGCTTCGCCAATGGGACTTTTTCTTATGAGACAGTCCATAAGTCAGATGCCTGACGAGATAATCGAAGCGGCAAAAGCTGACGGAGCAGGACTTTTCAGGATATGCTGGCAGATAGTTATACCCAATCAGAAGCCGGCGCTTATGACGCTGATTATTTTTGCTTTTCAGAGTGCATGGAGCCTGCAGTCCGGTTCATTTGTCTTTTCTGAGGAGCTGAAAACACTGCCTACTGTTGTGCAGCAGGCGGCAGCTTCAGGACTTGCAAGAGCCGGAGCTGCTATGGCAGCAGCAGTTTTTATGCTTATACCGCCGGCAGTCGTTTTCATAATTGCACAGAAAAATGTTATCAGGACTATGGCTCATTCCGGAATAAAGCAGTAATCCTGATGAATGGAAAAATTCTGACAAGCCGGAGGTGAGTATGAAAAATATTATCAGCAGACTGATAATGGTGACTTTGGTATTCCTTATAATTTGTGCGGCTCCGGTGAATACAGCCGCATTCGGGGCAGAGCCTTATCAGACCTATAATTATGATAAATGGGGAGAAGCAGTGCCATCACAGGCAGGCTATACAGCTGAACGCACTGTTACGGGAAAAGAACTGGGCACAGGAGAGTTTAACTCCCCGAAAGATATTTTCAGGGACGAAAACGGCTTTTTTTACATTGCCGACAGCGGCAATAACAGAATTATCGTAACAGACTTTGAGTTAAGGAATACAGTAAAGGTGATAAGCTCCCTGACTATGGCTGACGGAGAGAAAACGGAGCTTTCTTCTCCTATGGGAGTATATGTTTCGCCTGAAACAGGACTGCTGTACATAGCGGATAACGGCAATTCCCGTGTGCTTGTGTGCGACAGCGAAGAAAATGTTACAGCAGAGATAACAAAGCCTGATTCCGAAATCTATGACAGTGAAAAGCCTTTTATGCCCCAGCGTGTTCTTGCGGACAGAGCCGGTAATATTTATGTGATTCTCGGCAGTATAACCTCCGGTGCGGCAATGTTCAGCAGCAGCGGTGAATTTCTTGGATTTTACGGTGCAAACAAGGTAAGACCGACTGCTGAGATAATCAGCAATTACGTTCGGAATATTTTTACTTACGGCGAAAAACGGAAGAAAAAGTCAAGGAGCGTTCCCTCAGGAATAACAGGCTTTGACATTGACGGAGATTTCATATTCACCTGTTCTTCGTCAAAAACACGCAGTAATGATACTGTAAAAAAGCTCAACGCTGCCGGAGACAACATCTTTGACGGCAGGGAACTGACTTTCGGGGATTATATCTCCGTTTATGACGAAACGGAAAATACCTCTTATGAAACAAAAATATGTGATATTGATATTTCCGGTGACGGCAATATAAATTGTCTGGATTACACCGCAGGACGTGTTTTTCAGTATGATGAGGACTGCAATCTACTGTTTATAACAGGTGGAATTGCGGAGCAGACCGGCGGCTTTGAAAGACCGGCGGCAATAGAATCAGATACTGAGCACCTTTATGTCCTTGATGAAAAGAAAAATTATATTACCGTTTTTACGGAAACAGCCTTTGGCGAAGCAGTTCACAAGGCGGCAAGGCTCTATAATGAGGGCAGATATGAGGAAGCTCTCAGTCCCTGGCAGGAGGTGCTGCGGCTGGACGGAAATTACAGGCGTGCATATATCGGAGTGGCTTCGGGACTTCTTACAAAGGGAGATTATGAGGGTGCAATGAAGTATGCAAAGCTGGCTGAACTGCCCTCTGTTTACAATAAAGCCTTTGAGGGTTACAGGCTGAATTTTCTTCGGGAGCATTTTGCTATGCTGTGTTTATGTGCGGCAGCCGTAACAGGCGGTATTGTATTACTGGTAAGGCACAGGAAGAAAAAACGGTAAAAGTGCTGTGATCTTATAATAATTATTACGAAAGGAGTAACGACCATGCTTGATCTGACTCAGCGACAATGGGTAGGCTATACAGTTTTACACCCCTTTGAGGGCTTTGAGGATATGAGGTGGAAAAAGGGCGGTTCACTGAAAATCGCCATGCTGATAGTGCTGCTGGGATTCTTTGCCGCTGTTGCCCATGACAGACTGTGCGGCTTTCAGTTCCGGACAGTCAGCAGCAGGGATTTCAGCATAATTCCCTATATTGCCGGAACAATAGTCGTTTTTGCCGCATGGGTGACAGGCAACTGGTCGGTCTGTACGCTCCTTGACGGTGAGGGAACAATGAGAAATATCTGCATTTACAGTGCCTATTCACTTGTGCCATTTATCACACAGGCATATATCAATGTACTGCTTTCTCATATCCTTATCCGGGAGGAGCAGATTTTCATGCAGCTGATAACCCTTGCCGGTACGTTATGGTCGGTGATAATGCTGTGTTCGGCAGTAAGGGCAGTTCATCAGTACACGCTGGGAAAAACGCTGCTTGCCATACTTCTGACCATTGCCGCAATGGCAGTAATGCTCTGTCTGCTTGTGCTTGTTCTGTCACTTTTGCAGCAGATATGGCTGTTTATCTGCACTATTTACACTGAACTGACCTATCGCATCAGAGTTTAGGCGGTGATGAAATGAAAAATAAACTGAAAAGAATTTTTTTCTCCCTGACAGCCGCTGTTCTGATGCTGTCAGTTGGTACTGTCAGAGCGGCTGAGGAGGAAATTTCAGAAAACAGCTCAGCTGAGGAAACAGAGGCTTCACCGGAGAATAAGAAGCGGCAGGAAGCTTCGGAGGAGGCGGACATTACTGCTGAACAGGCACAGCGGCTTCTTGAATTTAGGGGGAGCATTGACGGCTGGGATATCTACGCAAGATACGAGGACTATGAGGACAGGATATGGCAGTCCTGCGGCGGAAAACCGGAGGATAAAAAAGCGGAGCTGACCTCTGAACAGGCACAGGCTAAGGAGGACGCAGAGCTGCTCAGAAAGCTTGGTGACTATGTGGCGGTCAGCAGCGAAAGCGGTCAGGCGGCAGCGTTCAGTGATTATGAAAAGCTTGAAAAGGGCAGACGCTATATCAGTCACGGAGGGCGTTTTCTCCTGACAATTGACCAGTGGGGAAAGGCTGTATCACTTTTGCAGGTGATATCAACTCTTGATGAGCCTTATCTGTTCAGAACGGCTGACGGAGAAAAATTACAGCTGACAGACAGTGATTATAAGGAAATTACAGCTGAATTCACGCTTTCGGGAGATGAGGACGGACACCTTGTTTACCGTGAGGATAACGGTGAGCATTTTGTATGGCTCAGTACAGACATGAAGCAGGCTTACGGAATTTTCCGCTATGCAGAGAAAGCTGAAAACAGCAGCTTCCGGCTTCTTGTAGATGACCGCAGCGCAGCACTTGGACTGGAAAGCAAGGAAACAGGCTATATATGGTGGTCATCGCCGCTTTCTGCTTCTCAGGATATGACAGCCTCCCAGACAGCCGCTGACCAGCTTGAATCCTCCTGTGTTCTGAGGTACAGCATACCGGAGGAGCGGTCGGCGAATAATTATCTTCGTTCGGAAACAGGGGACTGTGAGGTCACTGTTACTGATATTGAGGGCGGTATAAGAGCTGAGTACGATTTTAGATCCGTTGGTATTTCTTTTCCTGTTGAATATACCGTTGAGGACGATTATCTTAAAGCAAGCCTTGACGTTTCGGAGATAAGGGAGACTAAAAGCCGCAGCATTGCTTCGGAGGTCACTCTTATAGGCAGCTTCGGGGCAGCTGATTCCACAGAGGAGGGCTGCTTTATAATACCTGACGGCTGCGGCGCAGTTGTGAACTTCAATAACGGTCAGACGGCACAGAAGAATATGTACTCACGCAGGATATACGGCGAAAATCTCACGGCAGTTCCTACGAAAAGGGGTGCTGTAATGGAGCAGCTCTGTCTGCCTGTCTACGGGATAATCAAAGGGGAGAATGCGCTCCTTGCTGTAGCGGCAAAGGGAGATACAAGCGCAGTCATTAACTCCGGAGTTTCCGGACAAAGCGGCAGCAGCTTCAATATATGCAATTTTTCCTTTATACTGCGTGAGAACGACATTTACTATATGTCGGGTACTGACCGTCAGCAGCTTACCGTTTTCGAGAGGGGAGATATAAAGTCCGACGATATAGAGGTAAGGTACTATCCTCTTACTGGAAAGGACGCAGATGCCGCAGGAATAGCAGGCAGGTACAGGGAATATCTCCTTGATGAAGGGGGAGTTTCTGCAAAGTCAGCTCCGGAGTATGCTCCGCTTTACATTTCGCTTTATGGCGGAGCAGAGACGAAAAAGCCGGTTTTAGGAGTACCTGTTTCCGTGAAGAATCCACTGACTGATTTTGAACAGGCAGGGGAGATACTGTCACAGCTGAAAGACAGGGGCGTTGAGGAAATGTCAGTCTCATACAGAAGCTGGACTGACAGCGGCATAAAAAATCAGGTGGACACCGATGCAAAGCCTTCAGGCGTGTTAGGAGGAAAAAGCGGATTTGAGCAGCTGAAAAGCTTTATTGATGAAAACGGCTTTGAGTTTTATCCTGTTTCCGACAGCCGTGACTTCCGTTCCGGAAACGGCTATTATTCATTCGGAGATACAACAGTGAGAGTATCCGGAGCATACACTTCAACGGTATCCTACGACAGAGCTTTTGGAATCCCCGATAAAAGGCAGAAGAATATGTCACTGCTTTCGCCCTCCCTTTTTGGTGAGGTTTTAGGCAAAGCAGGTGACAGCTACACCGAAGCCGGACTGAACGGCATGGGAATAGGCAGTCTTTCGGTATCGCTTTACGGCGACTATGGGAAGAAGAATATATCACGGTATAAGGCGGCACAGCTTCTGACTGAAAGCCTTGACAGCCTTGAACCGGAGCTTATGGGAAACAATGCCAATGCCTATGTACTTCCCTATATCGACAACATAGCTAATGTGCCGCTGTCCTCCAGCCGCTATGATATGTTTGACGAGGACATACCCTTTTATCAGCTTGTGCTGCACGGAGTAATTCCCTATTCCTGCGAAGCGGTAAACGGAAGTGCTGAACCGGAAAAGCAGCTGCTTAAAGCTGTTGCCGCAGGCAGCTGTATCAGCTTTGATTTTATTTTCGGGGAAGCTTCGGAGCTTAAAGATACAGAATATGATAATCTGTTTTACGCTAATTACAGCGGCTGGCTGGACACAGCAGCGGAGGATTACCGGATTGTTTCGGAAATTCTCTCCGGAGTCAGCAGCTGTACCATTGACAGCTATGAGACTTCCTGTGACGGCAAGGTGGTCAGCACTGTTTACTCCGACGGCACAGAAATTACAGTAGACTTTGAAAATGAAACCATAAGCAGCGGAGACAGGGAGGTGAAGCTTTCCCATGAAAAATAAAAAAAGGCGTGGACTTTCCTACAGCAGCAGAAAAGCATTAAGCGGCTGGTGCTTTATCTCACTGTGGCTTATGGGGACTATTGTGTTTTTTCTGATACCTCTTGTCAGGTCACTGTGGTATTCATTCAGCAATGTTTCTATAGGTGACAGCGGACTTGAATCACACTGGAGCGGCTTTGACAACTACATCTACGCTTTTTCCTCAGACAAGGACTACACCGACTGTCTCAGGTCAACCCTTGCCGAGACATTGTGGAAAACACCGCTGATACTTATATTTTCCCTGTTTATAGCGGTAATACTCAATCAGAAATTTCGTGGCAGGACTCTTGCAAGAGCAATTTTCTTCCTGCCGGTAATAATTGCAACAGGCCCTGTTTATAAAATAATCAGGGGAGATATGGGCATAACCGGAAGTACAAGTGCGGAGCAGTTTTCAACTATGTTTTCAGCTGATCTGGTGGGAGATGTCCTTGATTTTCTGGGAATACACGGCGCAGGAGAGCTTATCCGCCCTGTTGCGGACAACATTTTCGGCATTGTATGGAGCAGCGGCATACAGATACTTATATTCCTTGCCGCACTTCAGAATATTCCGCCCTCCGCAAGAGAAGCGGCGCAGATCGAGGGCGCTACGGCATGGGAATACTTCTGGAAAATAACCTTTCCTTATGTAAGTCCGTTTATACTGGCAAACTTTATTTTTACAGCCATTGATTCCTTTACCAGTCCGGAAAATCCTGTAATGGAGCGAATTGCCGTTGTCAAGGAGGATCTGCTTTACGGACAGGCTTCAGCAATGGCGTGGATATACTTCATTATAGTACTGGGTGCGGCGGCAGCTGCGGCAGGGATAATCAACAGGTTTATATATTACGAAACGGATTAGGAGGTGCAGAATGGCGGAAAATAATATAAGCTCTGAGGACAGCATACGGCTCAGGCGAAGCAGAGCGGCGGCAGGGCTGTGGAAGTTTTTCAGGTTTTTTATATTAGCCGGACTTGGCTTTATAATAATGTATCCGCTTATTTACATGGTCAGCTGTGCTTTCCGTGACAAAAGTGATATGAACGATCCCACAGTTATGTGGATAACAAGGCATTATACACTTGACATTATAAAGGAAACAGCGGCGGCAATGGGATTTCCTGACACGCTTATCAATACTGCTGTGCTGAATTTAGGCTGTTCCCTTGTTCAGGTAATATCCTGTGCAGTGACAGGCTATGGCTTTGCACGATTCAGATTCAGGGGCAGAGGACTGCTTTTCGGCATTGTAATAATGATGATAATTGTTCCGCCGCAGGTCATTTCCATACCGCTGTATGACCAGTTCCGTCACTTCGGAATAAAAGGAGTGGCAGAGCTGAATCTTATTGACAGCATGGCGGCTATGTATCTTCCGGCGGCGGCAGGAAACGGCATACGCTCGGGACTGATGATACTTATTTTCCGTCAGTTTTTCCGGGAGCTTCCACGGGAGCTGGAGGACGCTGCTGCAATTGACGGCTGCGGAGCTTTCAGGACTTTTATAGAAATAATGCTGCCCAATTCAGCTCCGGCGCTGCTTACAGTATTTCTTTTCTCAGTAGTTTTTTACTGGAACGATTACTATGTAGGCTCATCGTTTTTCACGGAGAATCAGACCATTGCAATAATGCTGAAAAACCTTGACGCTCAGCTGAAAATCGAGCTTTTCGGAAATGCCTCAGTTAATACGGGAGTACGTGAGCTTATTGTGTGGAAAGAGGCAGGCTGTCTGCTCTCTATTGTACCTGTTCTTCTGCTGTATGTTATCATGCAGAGATACTTTACAGAGGGAATCGAACGGTCCGGACTTGTGGGATAAAAAACACGGGAAATCATTTTCTTGTTAAGGAGAGACAATGTATAACCCCTGCAAAGGGATTTAAGAAAATAGTGCCCTTATAAGAAAAAATGCCTGAACGGATAATTTCTCCGTACAGGCATTTTTATTGTTTATATTACTTCGGTAATTAAATATCGGTAATTACTTTGTCGGGCAAGCCGAGGGAAGTAATGCTGGAGTGTCCGTAAAGCTTCGCTGCGCTTGCTTTACTGGTTTGTTAGGGGGGACTCCGCTCCCAACGGTCGCCCGTACCCTCTGTCACTTCGTGACATCTCCCTACACTGTAGGGAGTCACCCCTCGTTCACCCCCCTGCCAAAGGGTTAATAAACCCTTTGGAATCCCACTTGCGGCTTCGCCGCT
>JAEDLA010000044.1 GCA_016295545.1 Oscillospiraceae bacterium
TCGCCTTGATTGACGAAACGCTATCAGACAACTTTTTCAACAGAATGATATGGAATTAGTATTAAATAAAATTTCAGGAGGAATTTAAAATGGAAAATATCGTTAAAAAGGAACAGCTTTATGAGGGAAAGGCTAAGAAAGTCTATGCCACAAACGATCCCGACCTTGTTATCGTTGACTACAAGGACGACGCTACTGCTTTTAACGGCGAGAAAAAGGGGACTATTTCAGGCAAGGGCGTTATCAACAACAAGATGACAAACTATATGTTCAAAATGCTTGAACAGGCAGGCGTTCCTACTCACCTTGTAGAGGAGATAAGCGACCGTGAAACTATCGTTAAAAAGGTTTCTATCGTTCCTCTTGAGGTTATTGTGAGAAACGTTGCAGCAGGCAGCTTCTCAAAGAAGCTTGGTATCGAGGAGGGCACGCCCTTAAAGCAGCCTACTCTTGAATTCAGCTACAAGAACGATGACCTGGGCGATCCCTTTATCAACGACTACTACGCTCTCGGACTTGGTCTTGCAACTAAGGAGGAGATCGATACTATTACAAAGTATGCTTTCATGGTAAACGACTATATGGTAAAGTTCTTCAAGGGACTCAATATCGACCTCATTGACTTCAAGATCGAGTTCGGACGCTTCCATGACCAGATAATTCTTGCTGACGAGATATCACCTGACACCTGCCGTTTCTGGGACAGCACAACTCACGAAAAGCTGGACAAGGACCGTTTCCGCAGAGATATGGGCGGCGTTGAAGAGGCTTATCAGGAAATCATGAAGAGACTTATGGGAGAGTAAGCGTATGGGCGGTTTTTTCGGAGCAGCTTCCGAAAACGACTGTGTTACAGACGTTTTCTTCGGAACAGACTATCATTCACATTTAGGCACAAGGAGAGGCGGTATGACTGCCTACTCCGAGAAGCTTGGATTTCAGAGACATATCCACAGCATTGAAAATTCTCCTTTCAGAACAAAGTTTGAGAACGACGCTGTTGCTATGGAGGGCAAGCTCTGTATCGGCTGTATCAGCGATACAGATCCCCAGCCTATCCTCGTCCGTTCAAAGCTTGGTGTTTACGCCGTTTGCAGCGTTGGTATAATCAATAATGCAGAGGAGCTTTCAAATGAGCTTCTCAGCAGCGGCTGTGCCAACTTTGAAACAATGAGCAGCGGACTTATCAATTCAGGTGCGCTTATCGGTGCTCTCATTGCTCAGCGTTCAAGCTTTGCGGAGGGAATAAGATACGCTCAGCAGAAGATCAAGGGCACTATGTCGCTGATAATCCTTACCCGTGACAGCATTATCGCTGCCCGTGATATTAACGGCAGACTGCCTATAATCATAGGAAAAAGAGAGGACGGCTACTGTCTCTCCCTTGAAGCCTTTGCTTTCCAGAAGCTTGGCTACTCCACCTATAAGGAGCTTGAACCGGGCGAAATAGTACGCATTACCTCTAAATCCTGCGAGGTGCTTGAAAAGGGCTGCGGCAGAAAGCATATATGCTCATTCCTGTGGACCTACTACGGCTATCCCAATGCTGTTTACGAGGGCGTTACCGTTGAGACTATGAGAACACGCAACGGTGAGATAATGGCAGAAAATGACATTAAGGCAGGCAGACTGCCTGATGTTGACTATGTATGCGGAATCCCTGATTCAGGAACTCCCCATGCTATCGGCTATGCAAACAGAAGCGGAATTCCCTTTGCACGTCCCTTTATCAAATATACTCCTACATGGCCGAGAAGCTTCATGCCGACTAACCAGTCCATGAGAAATCAGGTGGCAAAAATGAAGCTTATCCCTGTACATGAGCTTATCAACGGCAAAAAGCTGCTTTTTGTGGACGACAGTATCGTAAGAGGTACTCAGATGCGTGAAACCGTGGAATTTCTCTACGAGCACGGCGCAAAGGAAGTCCATATGCGTTCAGCCTGTCCGCCTATCATGTACGGCTGCAAGTATCTCAACTTCTCACGCAGCACTTCGGAAATGGAGCTTATTGCAAGACGCATCATCGACCAGCTTGAAGGCAGCGACGGTTTGAAATATATTGAGGATTACAGCCGTTCTGATACGGAAAGAGGCAGAAAGCTCAGAGAAGAAATCTGCCGTCAGTTAAAGCTTACTTCCCTTGAATTTCAGACGCTTGAGGGTACGGTTGAGGCGATCGGTTTGCCCTCCTGCGATTTATGCTCCTACTGCTGGGACGGAAAGGAATGATTCCATTTGAATAAAGGTTTGCATGAGGAATGCGGCGTTTTCGGCATTTTCAGTCCGAATACCACTGATGTGGCGTCCATTACCTACGCTGCGCTCTATGCGCTTCAGCACAGAGGACAGGAAAGCTGCGGCATCGTTGTTAATGACAGAGGAATTTTTTCACATCATAAGGATTTAGGACTTGTTCACGAGGTTTTCAGCAAACGTGTGCTTGATAATCTCGGATATGGCAATATATCCATAGGACACGTAAGGTACTCCACAACAGGCAACTCAAATCGTGCAAATGCACAGCCCCTTGTTGTACGTCATGTAAAAGGTCCTATGGCGATAGCCCATAACGGAAATCTCGTAAATGCCCATATTCTCCGTGAAAAGTATGAGCTTATGGGAGGGATATTCCAGTCCACCAATGATACGGAGGTCATCTCCTATGCCATTACAGAGCAGCGGCTCAGACAAGGCTCTATCGAAGAAGCTGTTGAGCACGCCATGTATGACCTTAAAGGGGCATATTCCCTTGTAATAATGTCTCCTCAGAAGCTTATTGCTGCAAGAGATCCCAACGGCTTCCGGCCGCTTTGTATGGGAAGCTTTCCTGACGGTACAGTTGTTTTCTCCTCAGAAAGCTGTGCTCTTGACAGTATAGGCGCAGATTTTGTAAGAGACCTTGAACCGGGAGAAATAGTTGTTGCCGATAAGGACGGTGTACGCTCTATTACACGTCACTGCGGCAGAGCTTCAACGATGTGCGTATTTGAGTATGTGTACTTTGCACGTCCTGATTCAGTGATTCAGGGCTGCAGCGTTCATCACGCACGTCTCAGGGCAGGGGAGCTTCTGTGGAAGGAGCATCCTGTTGAAGCTGATATCGTTGTGGGAGTTCCCGACAGCGGTATCGACGCAGCACTGGGACTTTCCCATGCGTCAGGAATCCCTTACGGCGTTGGCTTCATCAAAAACCGCTATGTAGGACGAACCTTTATTCAGCCAAGTCAGTCTCAGCGGACTAATTCCGTAAAAATCAAGCTTAATGTTATCAAAGAGGCTGTACGGGGAAAGAGAGTTATCCTTGTGGACGACAGTATCGTCAGGGGCACGACCTCAGCAAGGATAGTAAGTATTCTCAGAGAGGCAGGAGCAAAGGAGATTCATTTCCGTATATCCTGTCCGCCCTTTACAAATCCCTGTTATTTCGGAACAGATATTGACAGCCGTGAGAATCTTATCGCCTGCAAAATGAGCGTACCTGAGATATGCCGTGAAATAGGTGCAGATTCTCTTGGCTACCTCAGTCTTGAGGGGGTAAGGTCTATTGCAGATACAGCTGACTGCGGCTTCTGTACAGGCTGCTTTACCGGAGAATACCCCATTGATGTTCCGAAGGAAATGCCCAAGGATAAATTTGAATCAAAGATACAGTGATATTTCTGCTGCTGTATTGTCTGATATGCATAACAGAATATTCGACGAAATATTAAATAAACAAACGGAGGATTATTTAAATGAAGAGTTACTCTGAAAGCTATAAAAAGGCAGGCGTTGACGTTACTGCCGGATATAAGGCTGTAGAGCTTATGAAGGCTCATATTGCCAAAACCATGACTGCCGGAGCTCTCTCAGGCATAGGCGGCTTCGGCGGTCTTTACGAGCTTGATATGACAGGCATCACAAAGCCGGTGCTTGTTTCCGGAACAGACGGCGTAGGCACCAAGCTGAAAATCGCTTTCCTTATGGACAAGCACAATACTGTGGGAATCGACTGCGTGGCAATGTGTGTAAACGACATTATCTGCTGCGGTGCAAAGCCGCAGTTCTTCCTTGACTATATTGCAGTAGGAAAGAATTACCCTGAAAAAATCGCTGATATCGTTTCCGGTGTTGCAGAGGGCTGCATACAGGCAGGCTGTGCGCTTATCGGCGGTGAAACTGCTGAAATGCCTGGTTTTTATCCTGTTGACGAATATGACCTTGCTGGTTTCTCCGTAGGCGTTGTGGACAAGGATAAGATACTAAAACCTGAAACTCAGAAAGCCGGAGATGTTCTTGTTGCTATCAAGTCAAGCGGTGTTCACTCAAACGGCTTTTCACTTGTCAGAAATGTATTTACTGTCAATGAGCAGAATCTTGCACGTCATTTCTCAGACCTGGGAACTACTCTCGGCGAATGCCTTATTACTCCTACAAAAATCTATGTAAAGGCAATAATGAAGCTTCTTGACGAAGTTCAGGTAAAGTCAATCTCCCACATTACCGGAGGCGGCTTCTATGAGAATATTCCACGTTCACTTCCGTCAAATCTTGCTGCAAAAATTGAGCGTAATGCTGTACAGGTTCTCCCGATTTTTGACCTTATTGCAAGAACCGGCAACATTCCGGAAAGAGATATGTTCAACACATTTAACATGGGTGTGGGAATGATAGTTTCCGTTGATAAAAATGACGCTGACAAGGCAGTTGCTGCTATTAATTCTACCGGCGAGGAAGCCTATGTTCTCGGTGAGCTTGTTGAATCAGACGAGGGCGTTATTATCTGCTGATTTATGAAAAAACACATTATTACTGCTGCCCTGACAGCTGCCGCAATGACAGCTGTCTCCGCAGCTTCGGCGTTTTCAGCGGGGGAAAGCTACGACATCAACTCCGACGGCTCAGCGGACTGCTTCGACCTCATCTCGATGCGGCAGGAGTACATAGACGGCAATGTCACCGCTGAACAGCTGAAAGAGCTGAACTGCTTTATTCTTCAGCGCAGCTATATGGGCGAAACGGAATATACCATTGATGAATCGGCTATTCTTGAACCAAAGGGCACTGTTCATACGGGAGAGGGTACATTCTACGGCGGCGGCTACGAGGGCGGCTGTGCAATGCTCGATCCCATTTCAAGAGAAGATTACTGGATAGTTGCAATGAACCTTGAGGATTACAACAATGCTCAGCTTGCCGGAGCCTATATTGAGGTTACAGGTGAGCTTGGCACTATAAATATGCTTGTAACAGACCTGCTGCCGGAGGGCAAAAAGGGTGACCTTGACCTCTATACCGACGCCTTTCCCCTTATTGCTCCTGTGGAAAAGGGACGTGTACCGGTGTCGTGGAAGATAATTCCCCTTGACAGTGCGGAGAATGCTCCTATATCCTTTAAATTCAAGGAGGGCAGCTCGGAATTCTGGTGCGGAGTTCAGGTGCGCAATCACCGCTATCCCGTAACACGGCTTGAATATCTCAATGAGGACGGCGAATTTGTGGAGCTTCCCAGACGGCAGTATAATTTCTTTGAAAGTATGGATATGGGGGCAGGACCTTTTACGTTCAGGATAACTGATATTTACGGACAGGTCATCATTGACGAAAATATCCCCCTTGTCCCCGATGATATTACAGAGGGACACGTCCAGTTCCCATTGTAACTATAGGTCATACAAATTATTTTTACTTTTACGGAATTATTAAGGGGACGCTGTCCCCTTAAAATCCCCTGCCAAAGGGACAATGTCCCTTTGGAATCCCACGTCTCATTTTGATATACCCCATAAAGGGGTATATCAAAATGAGGAGGGGTTCAAAAACATTGTTCATTGGCAAAAAATTAAGAAGATAACACCCCTTAATAATACCAAAAAAGTAAAACTGATTTACAAGCCTTATGGAACGGAGAAATTAAAATGAAAAATATAATTATTCTTGTATCGGGAGGCGGTACAAATCTTCAGGCTCTTATAGACGCTGAAAAAAGCGGTGGTATACAGGGAGGAAAGATTACCTGTGTCATCTCCTCCAATCCCGATGCATACGCTCTTGAAAGAGCAAAAAACAACGGCATAAAGACGAGAGTAATCCCTCGTAAGGATTATACCGACAGCGTTTCCTACAGTCATGAAATACTTGCGGCTCTCAATGAGGAAAAGGCTGACCTTGTAGTGCTTGCCGGATTTATGACGATACTTGACCAGTGCGTCACCAAAGCCTATGCATACAAAATCATAAACGTTCATCCGGCGCTTATACCCTCGTTCTGCGGAGAGGGATTTTACGGCTTGAAAGTGCATAAGGCTGCTCTTGACTACGGTGTAAAGGTATCCGGAGCAACTATCCACTTTGTAAACGAAAAGGCTGATGCAGGCGCAGTTATCCTGCAGGGCACTGTTGACATAAAGCCTGATGATACACCGGAGGTTCTCCAGCGGCGTATTATGGAAAACGTGGAATGGAAGCTTCTGCCGAAAGCCGTTTCACTTTTCTGTCAGGATAAGATTGAGATACGTGACGGAAAGGCATATGTAAGAGAATAATATAACGGAGGTATGAATCATGAATAAACTTGATATTTCTAATGAGCTTAAAAGCAATGCATATCCGGGCAGAGGAATAATAATCGGCAAGTCCGATGACGGATTTTCAGCTGTAACAGCATACTTTATCATGGGAAGAAGCGAAAACAGCCGCAACCGTGTTTTCACAAGAGACGGAAAGGGCATTCGCACAGAAGCCTTTGACCCTGCAAAGCTTACCGATCCACACCTTATAATCTATTCACCGGTAAGAGTTTTAGGCAACAAGCTTATTGTAACCAACGGTGACCAGACAGATACAATTTACGAGCTTATGGATCAGCAGTTCACCTTTGAACAGGCTCTGCGTACCCGTGAATTTGAGGACGATGCTCCTAACTATACTCCGAGAATCTCAGGAATTCTCCGCTTTGAGGAGGGCGGCTTCAACTATGCAATGTCCATTCTGAAAAGCGCAAACGGCAACCCTGAATCCTGTCAGAGATACACCTTTACTTATAACAATCCTATCAAGGGAGAGGGACATTTTATCCATACATACATGGGCGACGGAAATCCTCTCCCCAGCTTTGAGGGTGAGCCTAAGCTTATAGGTGTTTCCGGAAATATCGATGAATTTACCGATATGCTCTGGAACAGCCTTAACGAGGATAACAAGGTTTCACTTTTTGTCCGTTATGTAAATCTTGAGGACGGCAGCGAGGAAACAAGAATCGTTAATAAGAATAAATGAAAAAATCAGTGATTGCCTTTCTTGCAGCCTGTTCATTTCTTATGACGGCGTGCAGCGGTAATAATACGGCGGAAAAAGCGGCTGTAACAGAAGCTGTTTCAGAGCAGACAGAAGCCTGCACAACGGTAAAAGCTGAAAAAATAACTGAGACAGCTTTCAGTACTACAGCCGCTAAAGTTACCGCAGTAACAACTGCCGCAGTTACAGCTGAACCTGCAACAGAAGTTTCGTTTTACTGCGAAGAAGAAAACGATGTCCCTGAAAATGCTGCGTATAAGAAAATTACCATGAGCTATTACCTTTATTCAGACAATACCAGCAGAACTGTTTCTTTTTATGACTGTTATGACAATGTTATTCTCAAACTTTTTCAGACAAGCAGCAAAAGCGGCGAAGCGTCAAAAACAGAATATAAATATGAGTATAATGCTGACGGAACAACTGCTTCTAAAGAATATAAATCAATGACCGGTGATGTACGTGAGGAGTATGAGTATTCCAACGGACTTGTAATCAGGGAAACAAAATATCTCAACGGTGAATGGTATGGCACGTTAACTCATACACTCAATGAGTACGGTCAGCCGATAACAACGGAATATGAATATGCCTCAGAGGGCGGTTTCAGCGGAGTTTCAGAGTTTGAATATGAATATGACGAAAACGGCAGGGTTATCAGAAAAGATACTGAAAGTAAATCAACTGAATATTATTCTTCCACATCATATACTTATGATGAAAAGGGAAATCTGAAATCAGAAGATAACGGCGTGAAAAAGAAAATATATACCTATGATTCCGAAAACCGGCTTATAAAGCTGGAGGGCTATGACAACGGCTCGCTTTCATGGTATGAAGAATACGAATATATAGAATTTTAAAACAATCAGGAGGAAATTACCATGTCAAATGAAATGCAGTTAAAATACGGCTGTAATCCAAATCAGAAGCCTTCAAGAGTTTATATGGCTGACGGCTCAGAGCTTCCTATTACAGTGCTCTGCGGCAAGCCGGGCTATATCAACCTGCTTGACGCTCTCAACGGCTGGCAGCTTGTAAAGGAGCTTAAAGCGGCTACAGGAGTTTGTGCGGCAACCTCTTTCAAGCACGTTTCACCGGCAGGCGCTGCAATCGGCAGACCGCTTTCCGATGACCTGAAAAAAATCTACTGGGTTGACGACCTGGGCGAGCTTACTCCCCTTGCAAGCGCTTATGCAAGAGCAAGAGGTGCAGACAGAATGTCATCATACGGCGATTTTATTGCTCTTTCCGACAAGGTTGACGTATGTACAGCAAAAATGATACAGCGTGAGGTATCTGACGGAATCATTGCTCCGGATTATGACGATGAGGCACTTGAAATACTCAAATCCAAGAGAAAGGGCACATACTGCATTCTCAAAATAGACGAGAGCTATAAGCCTGCACCAATTGAAACAAAGCAGGTTTACGGCGTTTCATTTGAGCAGGGCAGAAATGAGCTTGATATCAACAAGGAGCTTCTTGCAAACGTTGTTACAGAGAACAAGAATATCCCTGCCGACAAGCTTGATGACCTTATGATATCACTTATCACACTTAAATACACTCAGTCAAACTCCGTCTGCTATGTTAAGGACGGTCAGGCTATCGGTATCGGTGCAGGTCAGCAGTCAAGAATCCACTGCACACGTCTTGCCGGTCAGAAAGCCGATAACTGGTGGCTGAGACAGTCTCCCAAGGTTATGGGACTTCAGTT
>JAEDLA010000045.1 GCA_016295545.1 Oscillospiraceae bacterium
CATGACATAAGCCTTGCCGAACTGCACAAAACTTCATTAGCAATTATACCAAATTCGCCCGATTATGTCAACTGCTGATAATCTGATGTCTGGTAAAATTTTCATCAGCTTGGTGAGGAATTTGTATTAGTAACGCTCCTTGACAAAACGATAATTATATGATATTATTTATACATTGTCAATATTTGATAATACAATATCTGAAAGGAGCAATTTAACTTTGGAAAAAATTCTCGAAGTAAAGGAGCTTTCAAAGCAGTACACAAAAGTGCTTGCGGCAAATAAAGTCTCCTTCGACATAAACGAGGGTGAAATATTCGCTTTGATAGGACCTAACGGTGCCGGAAAAACTACAACAATACGCATGATATCAACGCTTCTTATGCCAACTGCCGGAGATGCTGTTGTCGCCGGACACAGCGTGCTGAAAAATCCAGAAAAGGTAAGGGAGTGCATTACATATCTCCCCGATGAAGCCGGTGCATATAAGACTATGACTGGAAAGGGCTACCTTAAATTCATGGCAGGACTTTTCACCAGCGACACAAATCAAATCAATGCCTGCGTACAGCGTGCTTCGGAGATGTGCGGTCTTGGAGACAGGCTGAATGACAAAATCGGCACATACAGCAGAGGAATGATAAGAAAGCTGCTCCTGTCAAGAGCCGTTATGACAAAACCAAAGCTTGCCATACTTGACGAGCCGACCAGCGGACTTGATGTTATCAACGCCCTTGAAATACGCAAAATGATAAAGAAGCTTGCCCATGAAGAAAAAATGTCATTTCTGCTTTCCTCCCACAATATGCTGGAAATTGAATTCGTCTCAGACAGAGTTGGTATAATCTCAAAGGGACGTCTTATGGTCACAGGCGGTACTCAGGAGCTTAAAGAACGTTACAACGCTGCTAATCTTGAGGAAGTCTTTGAAAGGGTGGTGAACGAAAATGAAATTCTTTAATCTTTTAAAGAAAGAGCTTGGTGAGCTTATCAACAAACAAATGATAATCGGTCTTGCTGTTATGATGGTAATTCTCATGTTTGTGGGAAATATTATGAAAACTACTGTCAGTGAAGCTATGGACCAGTCACTGTATACCATTAATCTTGCCGATATGGACGATACGGAGCTGACTAAGGAGCTTATAGCCTCCCTTAAAGAAAACAACGTTAAAGTAAAGCTTTACAACGACGACTTATGCTACAAGGGTGAATATCCGGAATTTCTAAGTAAGAATGAACTAAAGAATATTATCGTCATTCCCGAAGGCTTTACCGACTCGATTCTGAACGGCAAAAAGGATACGGAGCTAATCAGCGTTTCTGCAATGAGTTCGGCTGCTTCGCTGTCGAACATCTCAAACAGCAACAGCAGCGGTATTTCCGCCATAAATCAGTGTATGAGGGATATTCTTGCAAAGCGTGACGGCATTTCCGCCGAACAGCTCGAAAGGCTCAATTCTCCTGTAAGCGTTTCGGAGAGAACAGTAGTTGCTGACAAATCGGCTGCCATTTCAATGGACACCATAATGGGAAAGGTCATGATGCAGAATATGATTCTCCCGATTGTGGTTTTCGTGCTTATTATGATGACTTCTCAGATGCTTATCAGCGCAATTTCCAATGAAAAAATCGACAAAACTCTTGAAACGCTGCTTTCAACGCCCATTTCAAGAACAGCTGTAATAAGCGCAAAAATGCTTGCTGCTGCTGTTGTGGCTCTGCTGAACGCCGCAGTATATATGATTGGCTTCTCGGTTTTCATTTCAGGTACTATGGACGGTGTTACAGAGGAGGTCACCACTCCGGCTGTAGGAGATTTTATTTCCGTAGAATCAGCTCTTGCTCAGCTGGGACTTACTCTTACTCCTGTTGACTACTTACTTGTAGGTGTACAGCTGTTCCTGACAATTATGATTTGTCTTTCAGTTTCACTGATTCTCGGAGCACTTGTCAATGATACAAAATCCTCACAGAATATGATAATGCCCATTCTCATGCTTGCAATGGTGCCATATCTTATTTCAATGCTGACAGATATTAACTCCCTGCCTGTTGCGGCAAGAATTGCTGTGTATGCAATTCCCTTTACCCACACATTCTCATCAATACCGAATCTTATGTTCGGCAACGATATGCTTTTCTTCGGCGGAATTATTTATCAGACTATTGTTTTCCTTGTATGTATGTTCTTTGCGCTCAGACTTTTCAAATCGGATAAGATATTTACTATATCCCTTAATTTCGGTCAGAAAGCGAAGTTCAGAAAAAACTCCTCAGCTGAGTAAAAATTACAGCACAGCCTTTGTTTTTATGTCAAAAGCTGTGCTGTTTATGTTTATGGAAACAATAATCTGAAAAAAAGAAAAGCCGATATACAGTCGTTCAACTGAATATCGGCACATTTCCAATGGTGAGACATGAGGGATTTGAACCCTCGACCCTACGCTTAAAAGGCGTATGCTCTACCGGCTGAGCTAATGTCTCACAACATATTTATTATATCAAAAATAAGTCGCTTTGTCAAGCTTAAAAATAATTTTTTTCAAAATGTACATTCATGTCAATCAGAAACAAATTTTAAAGTTAACTTTTGTGCATTCAAACAGTTTTCAAGAATTAATTTGACAGACTGCACGTTTTGTGATATAATATATTTTGTTGGCGGATGTGCCTGTAGCTCAGCTGGATAGAGTGACTGGCTACGAACCAGTAGGTCGGGGGTTCGAATCCCTCCAGGCACGCCAAAACTTACGGGAGCATTTAAGCTCCCGTTTTTGTTATATTGTCCCCATAGCTGCATTTGCCGCAGTTATGGGGATTTTTTACGCAAAAAAGCAGCTGCGTTCAGATGAACACAGCTGCCTGATTTTTATGCTTTGAAAACAGCTCTTACAAAATTGTAAATATGAGCATGAATTGAGTTATCTCCGTGATATCCGCCATTTACATAATGCCAGATATGAGGAACACCATTGCTTGTGAAGTTTTTATGATAATTTTCAGGATTTGAGTAAACTACCGTATCGTTGCTTCCTGCTGTAATAAACAGGAGGTGAGGTGCAACTTCATCGCTTGCCCATTTAAAGTCACCTGTAACGCCGGGTGCAGGGCAGATAGCACCTACATAACCAAACAGGTCAGGGCGCTTCATACCAATCAGGAGAGATTCTCTGCCGCCCATTGAGAAACCGGTTATTGCGGTATTTTCCCTGCCGGTCTTGATGCTGTAATTTTTCTCAATATGGGGCATAAGGTCAACAATAAGGTCATTGATAAAGTTGTCGTATGCTGCATTATTTGCATCGTCCATAGCTGAACAGCTGTCCTGTGTTGCACTTGAATAAATATAGGGGAATACGACTATCATATCCTCAGCTTCACCGGAAGCTATTGCATTTCCGATTATCTGACGGGTGTACATTGTACCATTTCCCTCAATAATCATTCTGTTCTGATTTTCCCAGTATCCGTGCATTACATACAGAACGGGATACTGCTTGTCAGAAGAATAACCGGCAGGAAGAAGAATATTATAAGGCTTGTTACGCTTGCAGGTTGTGGAATAATATGTTCCTGATTGTATTGTACCGTAGGAAACTCCGGCTACTTCATTGTGAGAAGCACTCGGTTCGGTTTCAACTACCTGTGCCTGAATTTTTGCAGTATATTCAGCCATTGAGATAGGCGCTGTGATTTCAGGTGTGTTGTCAGGGAATTCAGTAATTCTTCTGATAACGTAGCACTGGAGATTTACAACGTCAGAAACATCAAATTTTGTGCTCTTGTCAACATCAGCAGCAGTCATTGTTGAATTATCAGCAAATCCGCCGTTTGCAAGACCATTTCTTGCAGCAATTATGTCGAAGCAGTCAATTGTGCCGTCAAAGTTGATGTCACCGAGAATTATAGTCTTTGCTTCACCTGCACCAACAATTGTTGTGCCGGCAACTGCACCTATTGCTTCATCGATATAGAAATTATTTGTAGTCTCAGTAGTTTCAACATAGATTTTCAAGTCGCTTGCGCCTTCCGGAATCATGTAATTCTTATTTGCAAGCTGTGCCCATTCGCCCTTGTTAACATTGCCCTGAGCAATTGTGGAATACTGTGTTTCTCCGCTTGAATCGGTGTATTCCAGCTTCAGGCAGAATGTATCGGTTGCAGGGCCGTCAAAATAGTTGATATTTACGCTGAAGCTGTATTCCTTTCCGGGTTCAAATGCTTTGGAATTAAGCTCTCTATATGCGCCGTTCCATGCAGATGTTCTGCCGGAAACAAGGAGAGCCTCACTGCCTACATAAGCAGTTCTGCCGCTTGTCTGAACAGATGAAGCACCTCTGCCCTGCCAGCTGCAGGTGTCTCCTTCAAAGGGATCGTTAAAGTACCAGCCGTATTCATTTGGCTCTGAGCCGGGAGCTGAACCGCTGCCCTCAAGGGATACAACAAAGGTTGAAACGCTTTCAGCCGGAAGTGATGCAAAGAATCCGCTGCCGTCGTTTTCAAGATTTTCTGTAAGTGCAAGATTTTCATTTGCAGATGTTCTGTAGCGGTCAACATCAACAATTTTTTCACCGCTGCCGATGCTGAAGCTCTGTGTGTATGTTTCACTGCCCTTGTTGATAGCAACAATAGTAATCTGGTTGTTATCATTCTTATAAGCAGAAACAAGAACATTATCCGCAGGCTGCTCTGTAACCTCGATTCTCTTGTCGCCAGGACGTACCCACTTTGAGTACTGAGCCATATTATAGCCTCTCTTGGTAATAACTCCGCTTTCGTCCATAAGACCATAGCTTCTTCTAATATACCACCATGTATAAGCACTCATGTTTCCTACAACGAGGGCATTATGGATATTTTCAGAAACCTGAAGTGCTTCAGGCCAGCGGTTTGCGGAATTAGCCTCACTGTTCGGCACATAAACCTCGGTCATCCATATTTCCTTGCCGCAGTTTTCAAGTTCGGGATAATCCATCCAGCTTCTCTGAGTACCATACATATGAGTACCGAATACATCACAGTTAGCAAAAGCTTTACTGTTTGCCATTATTTTCTGATAAAATTTCTTTCCGCCGTCCGGTACCCATGATGCATTAAGAGGAGCGTACTGGAAGGACTCAGGAGACATGAGACGTGTGCTTGTTATCTGGTCGCCGTAGTTTGCAATAAAGTCAACTGTTTCATCTGTTGACCAGTATGTCCATTCGGAAGCATAGTCAGGCTCATTCTGAACCGAAATAGAATAAAGGTCAACGCCGTTATTCTTCATGTAAGTGCCGAAGTCGTTAAGATGCTTAGCATAAGCGCCGTAATTTGACTTGGGAAGATGAAGCTTTCCGTTGCTTCCGCCGGATTCAGCCAGATTTGAGGGTGGTTCCCAAGGGGAGGCAAATACATAAGCGCCCATTTTACTTGCAAACTGAGCTGTAGGAACAGCCTTGTTCCACTGATTGCTGTCGGGGTTTACGAAAACACGAAGCACAGTCAGTCCCAGTTCATTTGTACCGTTTCCGAAAGCTGTCTGTCTTTGTGCAGCCGTCATATCCTGTCCTGTCCATTCAGGATGATTGATTCCGCCGAAGCCTCTGATAACCTGATATTCTGTAGTTGTATCTACAACGCAGTTTGAAGCTGCAGAAACATCAAGAGACTCAGGAACAGTATTTTCCGGGAAAACGGCAACAATAGATGCCATTAATGCAGAAGCCGTAAATACCGCCGTAAACCTTTCTGCAAATTTTTTTAAACTCATAAAATCACTCCCTGTAAAATTTGATTTTTCACGTTTTCTTAAGGTGTATTACCGATATTTTTATTATACACAATTCATACACAATTAACAACCCATTAAATGAATTTTAAGTGGACAATATGAACATCTTGTGGATAAAACGTGCATGGGCAGGAAGAAATCTACCCAAAATAGTAAGTAATCATAATCCTGTCTGATGATTGACAACAGAACAATTAAGGTGTATTATATATACAATCAAGCGAATAATAACGCTTATATAAGGGGGACTTTATGAGTAAAAAGAAATCTGTTATGCAGCCCATAATCACAATAATTGCTGTGACATTTTCGGCTTTTCTAATGGCACTGGATACAAAAACCTTTGTTAATACGGGTGGACTTTATCCCGGAGGTGTTACAGGACTTACCATACTGATACAGCGTGCCGTTGAAATGCTGATACACGTTACTCTGCCGTTCAGTCTGGTGAATATTCTGCTGAATGCAGTTCCGGTATATATAGGCTTCCGCTATATAGGAAAAAGATTTACGCTGTATTCCTGCCTTATGATTGTCCTGAACAGCCTTTTCACCGACCTGATTCCGCCGTATATCATCACTGAGGACGTTCTGCTTATCAGTATTTTCGGCGGAATAATTCACGGTCTAACTGTCAGTATCTGCCTGAATGTGAATGCGACCTCCGGCGGAACTGACTTCATTTCTATTTTCCTGTCAGAAAGACGTGGCATTGATTCTTTCAATATAATTCTCGGCTTCAACGCTATTATCCTTTGTATAGCAGGACTTATTTTCGGCTGGGATAAGGCTCTGTATTCAATTATTTTCCAGTACGCTTCTACGGCGGTACTTCATATTCTCTATAAGAAGTATCAGCAAAGCACACTGTTTATCGTTACAACAAAGCCTGCTAAGGTATGCGAAGCTATTTACAAGGTCAGTATGCACGGTGCTACCATTCTTGAGGGCGAGGGTTCCTATGAGCAATGCGAAAGAAACGTAGTTTATTCTGTCGTATCTGCCGCCCAGACGAAAAAGGTTATCCATGCCGTCAGAGACGCTGATCCGGACGTATTTATCAATGAAGTAAAAACTCAGAAGCTGTCCGGACGATTTTATCACCCTAAAGAACAGTAACAACAAAAGCCGCAGAAGAATTTTCTTTTGCGGCTTTTATATTAATATGCTGAATCAGTATATAACCTGCTTATCAGGAAAGCCCCGTATCTGTGACAGTGAAGCTGACCTCCACATCAGTCCAGCCCTCATCAAAAGCGGAACGGTCGATTATCACTGAGGAATAATCGGAACTTCCGGCAACAGAGCCTTCCGGAGAATGAGCGTCCATAGGAGGAGTGGATATCCATTCGTTATATATATTGGCACGCATTTCCACACCGTCATCGGAGGAGGTGTAGTTTTTAGTTTTCAGTGGAATCTCCTTGCCGTTGACCTTGATGCTGTTTATCACAATTGACATATTGGGGAATTTTGTAGTACCGTCCTTGACGATAATTGCCGCAAATGAACAGCCTGAGGGAGTATAGCTGCCGTAAACACTGCCTGTTGTTTTATAGCGGAAGCCTTTTGTATCGGTAGTGATTTTCACGGTATAGTCTCCGTCTCCGGTGATAGAAGCGTTCTCAGCGCCGTAAGCAAGCATGAGACCGTCCTCCTCGTCCTTGCCCCAGTACTGTATCCACCACCTGCCGTCAACGATAGCAAGATAAGCGTCACCTGACTGAGCAACAGCAGGTTCTTCAAGTCCCTCAACGTTAATAGGCGCCGGTTCAACTACGGAATCCGAAGATTCGGAACCGGATTTTTTATTACAGCTGGTCAGAGCAGCAGTCCCCATAAGACAGGCAAGGAAACCGGCAATTATTCTTTTTTTATTCATAAAGCATAAACCTCTTTCTTGTATGTATTACTATTCCCTGAACATATACGCTCCGTATTGTGCTGGTCTACTCTATTTTCGGCGGTGTATCGTTGCTGCCTGCAATAAGCTCCTCAAGGGCGCAGTGAAGCTTTAACGGGAATTTTACTTTGTCATCAGCTTCGGTGTCCTCAATTTTCTTCATTTCAGTGAAAAGCCTGTAAAGATAGCCGTAAAGCTCCTCTTTTTCCTTTTCAGAGAAGCAACGGAAAATGCGCTGGTCATAATCATCAAAAATCTGACGCTGATTTCTGATGACCTCACGTCCCTTGTCGGTGAGGGTAAGCCTTTTGCAGCGGAGGTTGTCTTTGTCAACCGTTTTTGTAATAAAGCCTGCCTTTTGAAGCCTTTTGGTAGAGGTTGCAACGGATGCAGGAGAAACATTAAGCTGTTCAGCAATAACCGACTGAGTGCAGTTTTCGTGCTTCTCAATAGTGAGCATTATAGCTACCTGACCGAAATGCAGAGGAGAATCGTTGGTACTTCTCCGGATAAAAAAGCGCCGGAGTATAGTAATGCCTTCAATAAGGTCGATAAGCTTTTTATTTTTGATATTATCCAAATCAACACCTCCTTATACTGTTTACACGGGTTAACGATTAAACGTTTAACAGTTATAAGCATTTAATATTATACCATAAATACGAAAAATGTCAAGTCATTTTTACTGAATTTTATGTGACATTTTATGAAGCAGAAACAACTGCCGGTTACACGGAAATCAATTTTACTATAACCGTAATGTGTATAATTCTGCTTACTATGAGCAAAATAATTGCGAAGGGGGCGATTTTATGATAAAATTATATTCATCTAACCAGTGTGTGTGGTGTCAGCGGCTGAAAAGCTACCTCGATTCTAAAAATATCAGCTACAGGGAGCTTAATGTCTGCTCTGAACAAAATGCCGCTGATTTATACAGACTTTCGGGGCAGAATGCCGTTCCGGTGACGGTTATTGGAAATACAGTTATTGTTGGCTTCGATAAGACTGCAATTGACAGGGAACTGGAAAAAATTCAGCAATAGACAGCGGCAGGGCAGTTTCATACTGTCCTGCTCAGTCACCTTTATCGGGGAGAATCATCAGACGATTTTTTCAACAAAACAGCGTAGAATTAATTTAAATAAAAAATTATATTGAAGCTTCGTCTTTTTACCTTGCCGCAGTCACTTATTATTAAAAGACTGTTGAATACAATCGGAGGA
>JAEDLA010000046.1 GCA_016295545.1 Oscillospiraceae bacterium
TTTTGTTTTCTTTAAGATTTTTGTTCAGCTTTTCCTCGTCAGTGATAGAGCCTACACGAACCATGAAAAACTCGTCAAGATTGCTCTGATATATAGACGAAAAGGTAAGCCTTTCAAGAAGCGGAACGTCCGGAGAAGACGCCTCCTCAAGAACTCTTTTATTGAATTTGAGCCAGGAAAGCTCACGGTTTTCAAGATATTCCATAAAACCTCCGTAATATTTATAACCTGTCACTGTTTCAGGAACAGGATAATAATTTATATTATACTTAATTGTATTATACATCTTTTTGTGCAAAGTGTCAAGCAATAAAAGGTTAAGTTTACGTAATAAATTTCAGTTTCCGTTCTGCAACGATTAGCACTCTCACCTGTAGAGTGCTAACTTTCTTCAAAACATCACAAAAGCATAATATTTCAAACATAAAAGGGCAGTATTATATAGACAATGAAACGAAAGGAATGATACCAATGGAAATTCAGTGAACCACAGGCAGAAACAACAATAAACTTCCCATTAAGGAGGAATTTTTATGTATGGACTTACACCTTTTGAAAATAACGGATTCGGACTTTTCAACCCTTTCAGAGACTTTGAGACCGACTTTTTCAGCAACTCAATGCCTATGAATTTCTGCAGAACAGACATCAAGGACGAGGGTGACAAATACGTTATGGAGGCGGAGCTGCCCGGCTTTGACAAGGAGGACATCAACCTCGATATTAAAGGCGGCTGTCTTGTAATATCCGCCGAGCACAAAACCGAAAATGAATCCAAAAATGAAAACGGAAAATATATCCGCAAGGAGCGCACTTACGGCTCATACCAGAGAAGCTTTGATATTTCCGGAGTTGACGCTGACAGAATCAGCGCAGCTTACAACAGCGGAATCCTGACAATCGCTCTGCCGAAGAAACAGTCTCATGAGCCTGAGACAAAACGGCTTGAAATAAAGTAAAAAAATGGAGACAGTGCCTGCAAAGGGTACTGTCTCCGTTTTTGTCACCGGTGATAGATGATAGGACGAAGCTGTACTCC
Source organism: Oscillospiraceae bacterium (assembly GCA_016295545.1). Taxonomy (GTDB): domain Bacteria; phylum Bacillota; class Clostridia; order Oscillospirales; family Ruminococcaceae; genus Ruminococcus. The sequence goes on from JAEDLA010000046.1 coordinate 1,040, forward strand.
GTTCAGTGCAGCAGTTACAGCATCTGGAATCATTGAAAACTCCGCAACAAGTGAAGCAGGCTTCAATTCGCAGTCGTCCTGAACCATAGGCACAAAATAGTAATTCTTACGATTGAAAAGCTGTCCCAGATTTTTTGCCGAGCCAAGCAGCGAATCATTGGACGCTATGGCAAGAAGAACAGGTTTTCCGCTTCTCAGGTGGGATTTCACAGCCATTGTAGCGCAGGAATCAGTAATGCTTGCCGTCAGCTTTGCCGCCGTATTTGATGTACAGGGCGCAACAACAATAATATCCGTCATATTTTTCGGACCGATAGGCTCAGCCTCCGCAATGGTGGAAATTACTCCTCTGCCGCATATTTTCTCGAATCGCCGGACGTTTTCCTCCGCAGTACCGAAGCGTGTGGTAATGGACGAAGCGTTCTCCGACATGACAGGAATCAGCTCCGCTCCCATATCACGAAGAATCTCAGCCTGCTCAAAGCTTTTTTCAAAGGTGCAGAAAGAACCGGTCAGCACATAGCCGATTTTCAGTCCCTCAAATTTTTTCTCCATGCTCACTGCTCCTTTCCCCGATCATTCCGCTGATTGTATCAGCGATTATCTCTCCGGCAGTTACAGGAGCAGTTTTCCCCGGAAGTCCCAGTGCCCACACAGCACGTATTCCAAGCTCCGCAGCGGCTTCAAAGTCGATACCTCCGGGCTTTGAAGCAAGGTCTATAAAAAGTGTATCCCTGCTGAAACTGCTCAGAAGCTCACGGTCGAATATCAGTGCCGGAACAGTATTGAAAACAAGGTCGTAACGGCAGTCAATATCCGAAATTAAACAGCTTTTCACTCCGGCTGCCTTTGCCCTTGCCCTGCCCTGAGCATTCCGCACAGCCGCAGTTACATCTGCTCCAAAGCCTTTCAGGATATTTGCAAGAGCTGCGCCTATTCTGCCGAAGCCTGTTATAAGTACATTCAGTCCGCTTATAGTCACAGGCAGCTCCTCAAGAGCAATTTGTACAGCTCCCTCAGCGGAGGGCACAGCGTTAAGAAGATTAAGCTCCTCACGGCACATATAGTCGCATATCTCATTGGCACAGACAATATCACGCAGTCCGCAGTCAGCCTTTCCGGCAAAGATAACGCCCTCCGGTTTAAGCAGAGAAAGTATCTCGGAAATATGAAGCTTTCTCTCACTGCATGGTGCATTCAGCATTCCCTCAGAATCAAGAGGCGGTACAGGAAGTACAGCATAATCGAAGCAGAACTCCTCCTCAGGTCGGTTCAGTTGTATATCAGGAGGGAAGTAATCCCTGCCGAAGCCTCTGACCGAAACCTGATATTTCTCAGAAAGCCGGCGTGCGCAGTAAAGCTGACGCAGATCTCCGCCGGCTATAAGTATTTTCTTTTTATTTATCATATAATATCTCCGTTCATGGAAGTCCGGCAGTCTCAGAAAGGTGTTTGCCGGATTTATTTTTTACGGGAATTATCCCTCTGTATATTATATGATACTGTGAGTAAAAGGTGCTGACAGCTCCCTCACTCAGATTAATTTTTACTTTTCGGTGTTATTTTAGGGGGACGCTGTCTCCCTTACCCCCTGCCAAAGGGACATTGTCCCTTTGGAATCCCCCGTCTCATATTGATATACCCCATAAAGGGGTATATCAATATGAGGAGGACTCAAAGAAACATTGTCCATTGGCAAAAATTAGGGAAATAATCCCCTTAAATAATATCAAAAAGTAAAATCAAAATAGCTTGAAGAACCGACATATTTCGCAGGCAGCAAGAAAATTTTCACATCGTTGTATCAGCCGACGCAGTATGACAAATATCACGTTATTTTTCTGGTATAATAATAATATGACATGATATAGCGACAATTATTGTTTTTCTTTAGAACAAAAGTGCTGGACTGCCGCAATTATGACCGTCAAAGCCACGGGAACAGCCGCCGGAAGAAGCCTGTCCCTGTACATATCGCTGACCGGCTGGAGTGTTCTGGCGACTGTCCAGCCGCATCTGTCGGCGTGTTCAGCAAGCCTGATGAGCATAGCCTTGCAAAGTCCGAAGCCGGAAAAAGAACATACTGCGGAAACTAAGTTTTTCCTGAGACAGCAGAGCACTGCTCCGGCAGTCATTAATCCCCCCGAAGCAATCAGAAGTATGCCTGTTATGCAGAGACTTTCACCGTAGCTTTCACGGTTAAATACAAGTCCTGCTCCGGACAGCGTGACAAAGGTCAGCGGATAAACGGCAGTCAGAAGAATTAATATTATTTTAAAAATGAAAATTATAGTATCAGTTTTTCGGATTTTTTTCATGAAAGATTTCCTCGTTACAAACAATAAATTTTCAGAGGTCTATTATGGAATTAAAAATCACCAAAGTCTATAAAAAAATCTGCGACTAATTCACTGTCATAAAACTCAGCGGCATTATCATAATATTGTTGGGGCAAATTCTGATACAGACAAAGGAAAGGAAGTTAATGCTTTAAATGGATAAAAAAAGAAAAATCGTAAAATCCGCCGCTGTCTTATTATCCGCAGCTACTCTGATGTTATTCGGTACAGCTGAATATTACTCTCAGAAGCTGCCGGAAAAACTTACAGCTGACTGCGGTGAGCAGATAAAAATTGCGGAATACCCGGAAATTTCCTGTGCAAGCTTTTCCGGCACAGCTTCTGCAGCGGCTGAGACATTTCCTGTTTCAAGACAGGCTACTCTTGCGCTTTTCGGAGCCATACCTGTAAAAAATATCGAAATACGTGAAGCGGAAGCTCCTGTGCTTGTTGCCGGAGGAAATCCCTTTGGCATAAAGCTGCTCATGGACGGCGTTATGGTTACGGGACTTGGGGAGCTGATAAATGAAAATAACGAAAACTGCTGTCCGGCGGCAGAGGCTGACATAAGAAAAGGTGATATTATACGGACTGCGGACAATATTGAAGTTACGTCAAATTCTCAGCTTCAGGACATTATAGGCAGCTCCGGCGGCAGGACTATAAAGCTGTCGGTAAACCGTGACGGTCATGAATTTACAGCATTTCTCCAGCCGGTCTATTCCAGAGCTGACAGGTGCTGGCGAGGCGGAATGTGGGTTCGTGACAGTGTGGCAGGAATCGGCACAATGACCTTTATCAACAAGGAAACAGGCGAATTTGCCGGTCTGGGACACCCGATATGCGACGCTGATACAGGCGAAACTGTGCCCCTGTCAAGCGGCGAAGCTGTTCCTGTGGAGATTACTGACGCCCGAAAAGGTGAAACAGGTATTCCCGGCGAATTAAAGGGAATTTTTACTTCATCAACGGCGCTGGGCAGTCTTGACCGCAATAACGGCTGCGGAGTTTTCGGAAAGCTTACACCAGAAGCTAAAGAAATGCTTTGCAGCGGCGGCAGGGAATTCAAAATGGGCTACCGTCAGGAAGTAAGCACCGGTGCAGCTCAGATTTATACGACAATTTCAGGCAGTGAACCGGAGCTTTACGATATTGAGATAGAAAGCGTGGATTACACTGCCGGAGACAGTACAAAAAATATGATAATCCGCATAACCGACAGCCGGCTTATTGAAGCAACCGGCGGAATAGTTCAGGGAATGAGCGGCAGTCCCATAATACAGAATGACAGGCTTATCGGAGCTGTTACTCATGTTTTTGTAGCTGAGCCATCAAAGGGATATGGTATTTTTGCTGAAAATATGGAGTCATACTTCAAGGGATAGTTCCGTCACTGTTCAGGATAACAAAACGGGCGTTACAAAAGTAACGCCCAAAGTGTGGTTGTGAACAATTTATCTGTTTTCTTCGCTGAATCCGCTGTCTACAAGCTCAACAAGAGCGTCAACAGCTGCTCTCTCGTCTGCTCCGTCTGCGATAACCTTGATACCTGTACCGCCAACAATACCGAGCGAAAGAATACCGAGCAAGCTCTTTGCATTTACTCTGCGCTCTTCTTTTTCAATCCAGATAGACGATTTAAATTCGTTAGCCTTCTGAATAAAGAAGGTTGCAGGTCTTGCGTGAAGTCCAACCTGATTCTTAACCATTACTTCTCTGACAAACATATACAACTCTCCTATTCTGTATGCTGTTTCACCATGACGGCTAACAGCTTTGCAAATTATTCCACTTGCTGATTATAATTATACAGACATTTCAGCGCATAGTCAACGGATTTTTTGCTATAAATCCACAGTTTTCATTAAATTCTACATTTAGGTTAAATGCACCATGATTTTTTTTAGTTTGCTTGTTAATATTCACCACAAAAAAATGTTGACAGACTTTAGTGAACTTCAACAGCATTCAACAATTCATTATGTGAAATTCCTCTAAACGCAGAACGAGAATCGGTTACAACTTCCTGAATTTTACGCTCACGTAATATTTTTCTTTATATTTTCTTTATGTTTTCTTTATATTTTTCCATAAGGTCAGGTCTGCGGCGGGCAGTTATTTCAAGAGACTGCTCATGCCGCCATTTTTCAATATTTTTGTGATGTCCCGATAAAAGAACTGCCGGAACAGCTTCTCCCTCCCATATTTCAGGGCGTGTATAATGGGGATATTCAAGAAGTCCGCTGTAAATGCTCTCCTCCCTGTAGCACTCGGCGTCAGACAGGACTCCCGGACACATTCTCGCAACGGAATCCACCAGCACCATTGCCGGAAGCTCTCCTCCGGTAAGTACATAATCGCCGACAGATATTTCCTCGTCAACGATTTTATCGATAATACGCTGGTCTATGCCCTCATAATGCCCGCAGATTATGAAAATATTCTCCATCTGCGAAAGCTCTTCAGCTTTTTTCTGATTGAAAATTGTTCCTTTAGGAGACATATATATGGTATGCGGTTTCGTACCGATTTGCTCACAGACAGCCTTGTAACAGTTATATACAGGCTCACACTGCATTACCATGCCCATTCCTCCGCCATAGGGAGTATCATCAACACGGCGGTGCTTGTCCTGAGTATATTCACGTATCTGACGGCAGTTCAGCTGAATCGCTCCTGACTTTCTCGCTCTGCCGATAATGCTCTCGCCAAGTACAGCTTCGCACATTTCCGGAAAAAGTGTGGCTATTTCAATTCTCATAAGTCAAAAAGTCCCTCCAGCGGACGTATAATCATTATACCGCTGTCTATATCGGTGCTAATCACAACGTCAGGAATGGCAGGAACAAGGTATTCCCTGTCCGTTCCCTTTACAACATACACGTCATTAGCTCCGGTCTGCATAACATCGGCAATTTCTCCGTAGCGGAAATCCGTATCAGCGTCTTTTACCTCCATGCCGATAAGGTCCTGTATAAAATAGGTGTCCTCGTCAAGCTCAAGGTCATCTCTGTGCATGAAAAGAATACTGTTCCTGAGCTTTTCAGCAGCCTCCGGTGTATCGACTCCCTGAAGCTTCGCAATTACCATATTCTTGAACACACGGGAACGCTCAATAATGACTTCGTCGTGATTCCTGCCCATGAACAGCCTGTCAAATTCGCAGAGAAGCTCCGCAGAATCGCACAGGGGCATAATTTTGACTTCGCCCCTTATTCCGTGTGTCGTGACTATTTTTCCGGCTTCAAGATATTCCTTTTTCATAGAAGCTCCTTTCAGCAAGCGATAAGGTTAATAATTCCTAAAAACAGTGCAACTGCTCCGACAGCAATAAATATTATCTGACGCTTCAGGGAATTGCTGCCTAAAAGCACGCATATTGGCGGCTGCGGAACTTCCGGCATAATCATTACAGTAACCTTAGCTCCTGCCTTTGGTTTTTTCCGGGTGTACTTATCCATAGCGAATACTCCTGTATAGGTATTTCCGCCTACAGTATATTCCACTGTGAATTTTTTCTGCTTTTTGTCAGCCTCAGTAATTATTCCGTCATATTTTCTGAATTTGCCTGTCTGGTGACCGCTTTTCTCATAAAATGCAGCAAAGAAAAAAACCAAGCCAATTAAAACCAGCCATACTCCGCCCATAGATTTTCCTTTCCTATCATCATTATTCAGCAAATCACCGATAACCTGCCCCCTCCCTTGAGGGAGGGCAAACTTATTTCCCTTTCAGTAATACTGACGTGGGTGGGTGAACTGCGCTCCGGTCGCTCACCGGCGCTCCGGTCGCTCATAGGTTAATTCTTCATTTCGTAGTTTTCGCCGAGAATGTCCTTGTTTGCTTCAAGAACAGGATTGATAAATTCTGCAAGGAACTCGTCTACCTGCTGAGGACATCTTCCTGTATAGCTTTCGGGCTTGAGAACAGCGTCAAGTTCTTCTTTTGTTACCATAAACAGAGAGTCCGCAAGGATAAGTTCGCAAAGATTGTTATCTTTACCATAAACTTTAACCTGTTCACCTGCAATCATGGAGTAATCCATAATTCTGTCGTGAAGAACCTGACGATTACCACCTTTCTTTACAGCGTCCATCATAATGTTTTCGCTTGCCATAAAAGGAAGCTCAGCCATTACACGACGGCGGATAATCTCAGGATACACAACAATTCCGTCAGTTACATTCATCATGATATTGAGAATAGCGTCAACACCCAAGAAAGCCTCTGCAACGGAAATTCTCTTGTTTGCAGAGTCGTCGAGAGTTCTCTCAAACCACTGTGTACCAGCTGTAAAGGCAGGATTAAGGCTGTCTATCATAACATATCTTGCAAGTGAAGTTATTCTTTCACAACGCATAGGATTGCGTTTATAAGCCATTGCAGATGAACCGATCTGTTTCTTTTCACGGGGTTCTTCCATTTCCTTGAAGCTCTGGAGAATACGCATATCATTGGAGAATTTGCTGCATGACTGAGCAATTCCGCTGAGTACTGAAAGCACCTGTGAATCCATTTTTCTCGAATATGTCTGACCTGATACAGGTACAACGCTGTCGAATCCCATTTCTTCAGCAATCATTTTTTCAAGCTCACGTACCTTGTCAGTATCTCCCTCAAAAAGCTCCATGAAAGAAGCCTGTGTTCCGGTAGTACCCTTTGAGCCGAGAAGCTTCAGTGTGGATATCCTGTATTCAAGGTCGTCGAAGTCCATAAGAAGCTCGTTGAGCCACAGTGTCGCTCTCTTTCCTACTGTTGTAAGCTGGGCAGGCTGGAGATGTGTATAGGCAAGACAGGGCATTTCTTTATATTTATCGGCAAAAGAAGCAAGATTTGCCATGACATTTATCAGCTTTCTGCGGATTATCTGCATTGCATCACGCATGATGATCACATCGGTATTGTCTCCCACATAGCATGAGGTTGCACCTAAATGGATAATTCCGGCAGCGTCAGGGCATACCTTTCCATAGGCGTAAACGTGGGACATTACGTCGTGGCGAACCTCCTTTTCACGGGCTTCGGCAACATCGTAATCAATATCATTTATATGTTCTTCAAGCTGCTTCACCTGTGCTTCGGTGACAGGCAGTCCCAGCTTCATTTCAGCACGGGCAAGAGCTACCCACAGCTTTCTCCATGTTGTGAATTTTTTGTCAGCGGAAAAGATATACTGCATTTCCTCGCTTGCATAACGTGTACAGAAAGGACTTTCATAGGAATTTGTATTACGGCTCATAGTAAATACTCCTTTACATTAAACATTTGCGGCTGTCTCCGCACTAATACATTAATTATATCATACCGGCACAGCAAATGTCAAGACAGCAGCTGTGCTAAACGTACAAGTTAAGTTTTTGATATTACAGCGTTATTTAAGGGGGGGGTATCTGCTCAATTCTTTGCCAATGGACAATGTTTCTTGGCTTCCTCCTCATATCGATATACCCCTTTATGGGGTATATCGATATGAGACGGGGGATTCCAAAGGGACAATGTCCCTTTGGCAG
>JAEDLA010000047.1 GCA_016295545.1 Oscillospiraceae bacterium
AAGGCGACTGACCGCAGACAGGCTGTCGCCTTTCAAGGTCAGTCAACGCAGAGTGGCGGAACGATAGCGGACAAATTTTTTAACAGGTTGATGTGGAATTAGTATAAAAGAGAAAAGGCTGACTGTTTTCCGCAGTCAGCCTTTTTGCAGCATAATTTAACATTAACCAATAACAGTGTAATCCTTATCCTCAACTGCCTTTTTCAGCACCTCAAAGGGCGTTTCAGCTGTGAGAGTTACAACAGCTGTTCCGGATTCGTGACTTACCACAGCTTCTGAAACGGTCGGAATAGCCTCCAGTGCCTTTTTAACAGAAGCTTCACAGTGTCCGCACATCATTCCCTCAATTTTTAAAGTTACTTCCATAGATTTATCCTCCTTAATTTTTTTATGCTTGATTTTTCTATCCCTTTCAGGATTTCTGACTTTGAGAATATTAAGTCGCAGAGCATTTGAAACAACACAGAAGCTGGAAAGGCTCATTGCCGCAGCTCCGAACATAGGATTTAGCTTCCAGCCGAAAACAGGAAACCATATACCGGCAGCAAGAGGAATACCGATAATATTATAAATAAAAGCCCAGAAAAGATTTTCGTGAATATTTTTCAGTGCTGCCCTGCTTATTCTTATTGCAGCCGGAACATCAGTAAGACGGCTGTTTACAAGAATCACATCAGCGGCATCAATAGCAATATCAGTTCCTGCACCAATTGCGATTCCTGTATCAGCTCTTGTCAATGCAGGAGCGTCATTTATTCCGTCTCCGACCATAGCAACTCTGCCTTGTTTTTTAAACTTCCGGATAACATTTTCCTTCCCATCAGGAAGAACTCCTGCGATTATTTCATCAACTCCGGTAGCTTTGCCTACAGCATTAGCGGTATTCTCATTATCACCTGTCAGCATAACAACACGGATACCCATTTTTTTCAGCTCTGCTACAGCCTGCGGACTTTCTTTCTTAATAGTATCGGCAACGGTGATAATACCGGTGAAAACGCCGTTTTTGCAGAAGAACAGAGGAGTTTCACCTTTCAGTGCAGCTTCTTCAGCACTTTTCAGAGCATAGCCGGGAATATCTGTTTTTTCCGAGATAAATTTCTGATTTCCGCCATAGATTATTTCTTCCCCAATCAAGCCGGAAAGTCCGCTGCCTGTGAGAGTGCGGAAATCCTTTACCTCCTGAGCCGTGATATTTCGCTGCTGAGCAGCTCTTACAACAGCCCCTGCAAGAGGGTGTTCGCTTTTGCATTCAAGTGAATAAGCGTCAGACAGAAGAATTTCTTCAGGTATTCCTTCTGCCGGAATAATATCAGTAACTTCAGGTTTGCCGATAGTTACTGTACCTGTCTTGTCAAGTACAGCTATCTCAGTTTTGCCTGTGTTTTCAAGAGATTCAGCAGTTTTAAAGAGAATACCGTTTTTAGCTCCCACACCGCTGCCGACCATAATTGAAACGGGCGTAGCAAGTCCAAGTGCGCAGGGACAGCTTATAACAAGGACTGAAATACCTCTTTCAAGGGCAAAAATGAAGCTTTGTCCGGCAAGAAGCCATACTATTACGGTAATAACAGCAATGGCAATAACAGCAGGTACAAAAATTCCCGAAACCTTATCGGCAGTTTTTGCAATGGGAGCTTTAGTTGCGGCGGCATCGCTTACCATTTTTATTATTTGTGAAAGAGTAGTATCTTCGCCGACTTTTGTTGCCCTGCACCTGATAAATCCGGAAGTGTTTATTGAAGCGGCTGAAACTGTATCACCGGTTGATTTGTCAACAGGAACGCTTTCACCTGTCAGAGCGGATTCATTTACAGCGCTGTTTCCCTCAATGACAATACCGTCAACGGGTATATTTTCTCCGGGACGGACGACAAAAATATCTCCTGTTGAAACCTCGTCAGCAGAAACTTCCGTTTCAATACCGTTTCTGAGGATAACAGCTTTTTTCGGAGCGAGCTTCATAAGTCCTTTCAGAGCATCGGTGGTTTTGCCTTTTGAACGTGCCTCCAGCAACTTTCCGACAGTTATAAGAGTGAGTATCATTGCAGCTGACTCAAAATAAAGCTCATGCATATAACTCATTACTGCCTGATGATTGCCGTTAAACTGAGCGTCACTCATCGCAAAAAGGGTATAGATGCTGTAAATATACGACGTTCCCGAGCCTATGGCAACAAGGGAATCCATATTAGGTGAACGGTGAATCAGTCCCTTAAAACCGCTTATAAAGAATTTCTGATTAATTACCATGACAGCTGTTGTCAGCAGAAGCTGAATTATAGCCATAGTGACATGATTTTTTTCTATAATTTCCGGCAGGGGAAAGTTCCACATCATATTTCCCATAGAAATATACATAAGCGGAATCAGAAATATCAGTGACCAGATAAGCCGTCTTTTCAGAACGGGAGTTTCATTATCTTCAAGCTCGTCGGAATGGAGTTCTGAGGATTTTTTTCCGGAGCTTTTAAGTGAAGCACCATATCCGGCGGCTTTTACGGCAGTTATAACAGCTTCAGAGGCTGCATCTCCCTCAACACTCATGGAATTTGTCAGCAGGCTGACTGAGCATAATGAAACGCCCTCAACAGCAGATACAGCCTTTTCGATTCTCGCACTGCACGCCGCACAGCTCATACCTGTAATGTTGTATTGTTTCATAGTGTACCTCCTGTATGAATCTGTGAATTGCCCATGGGGACAGGTTCATAAATCTATTATTGCATAAATAACGAGCAGAAATTACATTATGAAAAAATTTATCTGGTTGAAGAATAATACTAAAAGATTTTACTTCATAAGCTTTTGAAGTGTTTTAACAAGGTCATCGACAACCTCCTCCTTTCCATTTCGTATATCATCAGCAACGCAGGTTCGGATATGACTGGCAAGAAGCTCCTTGATGAAAGAATTAACGGCGGCATTTACAGCGCCTGCCTGAACAATGATATCGGTGCAATAAGCGTCAGATTCCACCATACGGCGAATACCTCTTATCTGCCCCTCAATTCTGTTAAGACGATTAACAAGTTTTTTTCGTTCTTCTTCTGAACGTTCCTTTGTTTTATGACAGCAGCAATTATTTTCCATCTGCAATTCCTCTCTTTTTATATTATATACCCTGTGGGGGTATATGTCAAGTCTTGTTGCACCAATGCAACAAGGCGTTTTCATTCAGCGGCATTTTCGTTATATTCTGCTATGTACGGCAGATTTCTGTACAGCTCTCCGCAGTCAAGTCCGTATCCGACTACAAACAGATCAGGAATTGTAAAAAGTGAAAGGTCGGTATTAAGCTCCACCACACGCCGCTCCGGCTTATCAAGGAGAGTAATGATTTTCAGGGAAAGGGGATTCCGTGCTTTCAAAAGATTTGCAATATCATTCAGAGTTCTTCCGGTGTCTATAATATCCTCCACTATGACAACGTGATATCTGCTTATATCCTGTTGCAGGTCCATAGTTATATTGACAATGCCGGAGGAGATTGTTCCGCTGTAATAGCTCTGAGCGCACATAAATCCCACTTCACAGGGAATTGTTACGGCTCTGCAAAGATCTGAAAGAAAAATAAATGCACCTTTAAGAATACTTACAAGAAGAAGCGGTTTGCCCTCATATTCACGGCTGAGGAACTGACCAGCTTCGGCTATTTTAGCTTTTATTTCTTCTTCAGAAATGATAACTCTTGCAAGTGAGCGGCTGTACTTTTCAGAATCCATATAACTGAGCCTCCTGTAACATATTTGAAAATAAATGAATATAATATTTGTGAGCCTTAAACATCAGCAATATTTGCAACGATTCCGCCGTCAGTAATATTAATGCAGGCAAAAGAGGGCTTTGTTCCGTCAGCCGGACAGGAGCAGCTGCCTGGGTTGATAATATAAATTCCATTATCGTATTTCATGTATCTGCAATGGGTGTGACCAAAAAGAATAATGTCACATTCGCTGGCTTCCGCAGCTTGTCTGAGAGGATTAAGGGAAAATTTAACGCAGTGTGTGTGACCGTGAACAGCGTAAATCTTATGTTTCCCCACATTAGTCATAAAAACAGGGGAACTGGCAGAGTCTGTATCGCAGTTGCCGCAAACATGAACAAAGCGTGAAGATATCTCAGGATGCATGATACGCACCATATCAACGTCCTCAGCGCCGTCACCAAGATGAATAAACATATCCGCATCAAGATTGCGTGAAACAATTTTTTCCACAGCAATGTGATTATGATGTGAATCAGACATAACAATCAAACGCATATTTTTCTCCTTAAAATGATGATATTTATATTATATCACACTTTAAGGAAAAATTCAACAGAAAAATGAATTTATGGAGGTACTTATGAATATGAATAATATTGATCCTAAAAATATCAGCGGACTGCTGGAGGTCGTAAGCAAAAAAATCGGAGTTTCACCGGAAAAACTGAAACAGGAGCTTGAAGCAGGAAAATTTGACAGCGCACTGAACGGAATGAGCAAAAGCGACGCTGCTAAATTTCAGCAGGCAGTGAATAACCCCAAAATCGTTGAAAAGCTGATGAGTACACCACAGGCAAAGGCGCTTTATAAGAAGCTGACGGGAGAGTAATATTTTCAGACAGAAAACGGCTGAGACGAGGTGAGGACTGAAACATGGAGGATATAATGGGGAAAATAGGCGAGCTGCTGTCAGACGAAGAAAGTATGAAGCAGCTGACAGAGCTTGCGCAGATGATGATGTCAGGGGACGGGGGAGAGAACAAGTCCGAAGCTTCGGGGAATAAGGACAGTCAGCCGGAGACTGAAAACAGTCCGGAAACAAACGGCGGCGGATTTGATTTTGGCTCATTAATGCAGCTGCAGGGTATCATGGGGGCAATGACTCAGAAGGATAAAAATTCGGAGCTGCTTTTAGCGTTAAAGCCTCATCTGAGGGAGGAAAGACAGGCAAGAGTTGACAAGGCGATAAAGCTGCTGAAGCTTCTTGCACTATGGAATGTGTTGAAAGACAGCGGAATGCTTAAAAATCTGCTGTAGAAAGGGAGTGGAAGCCGTGTCGGTTTATGACAGCAGACAGATAAACAAAATGCGGCAGGACGCAATACGCCGTTCACAGGAGATGCACAGGCGTTCTATGGTAAACACAGCCCATTATTCACAGGGAAGCCGGAAATCTCCTGATCTGCCGCCGGTTCAGCAGGAAAAAAAGAAAATACCGGAAACGCCGAAGAATGCTCAGCCTGTGCAAAGGCTGAATCAGCCGACGGAGCTTTTAAACAGACTGTTTGACGGGAAAATAGACAGCGACAAGCTGATGATAATTGCCCTTATGATACTTATGCTAAAAGAGGGCGCTGATATGAAGCTTATCATGGCCCTTGCATACATTCTTTTATAGGAAAGGAACTGAAAAATGACGTCAGAAAACATTTTTGCAGCAATCTGCATTTTGACAGTACTGATAATGGTGATTTATTACATAAAAAGGGAGCGGAAACTGCTGTCCCTTCTATTCGGAGCAGTAACAGGTACAGCTGCACTGATACTGCTGAATAAATACGGAGTTTTTATCGGCATTGATGTACCTCTGAATATATTCAATGTTTCCGGAAGTGCAGTTTTAGGAGTGCCTTTTGTAATATGTCTTGTAATACTTCAAAGAATTTAGACTAAAAATCAGAATAAATGTTGACATTTTTGCGCTGAATGTGGTAAAATAGTAACAGGAGGTGCAGTTATGAATATTATTGATATAATTAATAAAACAAAAAGACATCAGGAGCTTTCAGACGAGGAAATATCATGGCTGATAAATGCCTATACTTCCGGAGATATTGCAGATTATCAGATGTCCTCATGGCTTATGGCAGTGTGTCTGAACGGACTGTCAGAACGTGAGACAATTATAATGACAAAAGCAATGCGTGACAGCGGAGATGTACTGGACCTCAGCTGTATCGGCGGAATTACCGCAGACAAGCATAGTACAGGGGGAGTAGGAGACAAAACAAGTCTGATAATAGGACCGGCAGCTGCAGCCTGCGGAGTATATATTCCCAAAATGTCCGGCAGAGGTCTTGGACATACAGGAGGTACTATTGATAAGCTTGAAAGCATAAATGGATTTCAGACAGAACTGAGCTTTGACAAATTTGCAGAAATTGTGGGAAAGACAGGTTTTTCTATAATTTCACAAAGCGGAAATCTTTGCCCGGCAGACAAGAAGATATATTCTCTCAGAAATGCTTCGGGAACTGTTGACAGCATTCCTCTCATATGCGCAAGCATTATGAGCAAAAAGCTGGCACTGAATGCCGACTGTATTCTTCTTGATGTGAAGTATGGCTCAGGAGCTTTTATGAAAAAATATGAGGACGCTGTTCAGCTTGGACGACTCATGGAGAAAGTGGGCATATCCGCAGGAAAGAAGTGTCGTGCAGTGATTACGGATATGAACAGTCCTCTTGGTAAAAATATCGGAAATGCCCTTGAAGTCAGGGAAGCTGTTGAAGTCCTTCAAAACAAGTCGCAAGGCAGACTTTACGAGCTATGCATTGAACTGACCGCAAACATTCTGGAGCTTGCGGGAAAAGGAGAACTGACAGTCTGCCGTAAAGCTGCAGAAGAAGCAATAAGTTCAGGAAAAGCTCTTGAAATATTCAGTAAAACTGTGGAGCTTCAGGGCGGAGATCCCCGAATAGCCGATGATGTAACGCTTTTGCCGCAGGCAAAGTACAGCTTTGCTGTAAAGGCGCCGGAGAATATGCGGCTGAGTGCTGTAAACAGTGAAGAAATCGGAATGACTTCGCTTATACTCGGCGCCGGAAGAACGGAAAAGGACGATGATATTGACATGACAGCCGGAATAGTTATGGAGCATGAACAGGGTGAATGCATATCTGAGGGCGAAACCATAATGACTCTTTATTCCTCTGTATGCAGTGACTTTTCCGAAGCAGCACACAGAGCTGTAAGTGCTCTTACTATGGAAAGATGTTGAAATTATGAAATTTATCGATATGTGTTGACTATTCAGATATTCTGTGTTACAATATAAATATACAGCAGAAATGAATCTGTAATGTCAATATTTTGCGGAGGGATGCAGCATGGATTTTTTTGATAAGATAAAGGGCGTTGCTGACCAGATCGGTGATTCAGTCGGCAAAGGTGTAAAAAATGTTAAAGATAACTCAAAAACACTGAGCAGAAAAATGAAGCTGAAAAGCGAAATGAAGCAGCTGGATTCAGAGATTGAGGCAGCTTATACTGCAATCGGAAAGAAATATTTTGAATTGAATTCCGCTGATCCTGCCGGTGAATATTCAAAAATGGTGACGGCTATCATTGAAAAGAAAGCTAAGGCTGAAAAAATTCAGACTGAGCTTAATCTCCTTGAGGATAAACTTGTTTGTCCTTCATGCGGTGAAATCGTTGAGGTAGGCAAGAACTTCTGCGATAAATGCGGAGCAAATCTTGCTGCACTGAATTCTGAGGCTGCAAGGGCTGCTGAGGAAAATGCAGAGGAAAAGAAAACTGCTGTCGGAAAATGCTCCTCATGCGGTGCAGATATAGAGGAAGAGGATCAGAAATTCTGCGAAAAATGCGGAAATCTTCTCAGCAAGGAATCTGTCGAGGAAGTTCAGGGCGAAGTTATCACTGAATCAGACAATTCTGCAGAATAAATTGCATCATTTAACGATTATAACCGGACGATTATTTCTGTAATCGTCCGGTTTTTGTTTGATTTTTTGCATCAGTTACGGCTGTTTCACTGCCGGAATGTCGTAAAATAAATGGCTTGATTATTTTTGTATAAGAGAAAAATTCTGTAAAAATCCTGAAATTTTAAAGAAATTTGTATGTATTTGTATTTTAGCGTGTTTAATTCTTGACAAGCAGTGCATAAATGTTGTAAAATTAGAGTAGTAATTTTTGAAAGGAATGAATTCAATGGGTTTAACACTTACTGAAAAGATTTTAAAAGCTCACCTCGTTGACGGTGAAATGATCAAAGGACAGGAAATTGGAATCAGAATCGATCAGACTCTTACTCAGGACGCCACAGGTACTATGGCTTATCTTGAATTTGAAGCTATGGGAGTTCCCCGTGTAAAGACTGAACGTTCTGTTGCCTACATAGACCACAATACTCTCCAGAGCGGATTTGAAAATGCTGACGACCACAGATTCATCGGCAGCGTTGCAAAGAAGCACGGAATTTATTTTTCACGTCCCGGAAACGGAATCTGTCACCAGGTTCATCTTGAAAGATTCGGTATTCCCGGAAAAACTCTCATTGGTTCTGACAGCCATACTCCTACAGGCGGCGGAATCGGAATGATAGCTATTGGTGCAGGCGGACTTGATGTTGCAGTAGCTATGGGCGGCGGTGCATACTATATTACCTGCCCGAAGGTTGTAAAAGTCAACCTCACCGGCAAGCTTCGTCCCTGGGTTGCTGCAAAGGACGTTATTCTTGAGGTTCTCAGAAGAATGTCTGTAAAAGGCGGCGTAGGCAAGGTAATCGAATACTGCGGCGAGGGTGTAAAGACACTTTCTGTTCCTGAGCGTGCTACTATAACAAATATGGGAGCTGAGCTTGGCGCAACAACTTCTATCTTCCCGTCAGACGAGATTACAAAGCAGTTCTTAAAGGCTCAGTGCCGTGAAGAAGTGTGGACTCCCCTTGCAGCTGATGATGACGCTGTTTACGATGAGGAGATAAATATCAATCTCAGCGAGCTTGTTCCTCTTGCTGCCTGTCCTCACTCACCTGACAATGTTAAGAGTGTTGAGGAAATCGGCAAGCTTAAGGTTGACCAGGTATGTATTGGTTCATGTACCAATTCTTCACTTCTTGATATGCTTAAGGTTGCTCATAT
>JAEDLA010000048.1 GCA_016295545.1 Oscillospiraceae bacterium
AAGCCTGAAATTCTTTTTCGGGATAAGAGCTGAAAATTCAGGGAGGAATCAAAATGAAAAGATATTTTACACTGACTGTACTGTTCTCAGCCGCTGTACTGCTTATTCCGGCAGTTCCGGTGTGCTGTGTTCACGGAGATACGGAAAAGGCAGTGACAGAAACTGCCCTCAGTACAGCAAAAACAGAAGCTCCGGAGGAAAAAAGCTCCGGTGAAGCTGCGGAAAAGGAATCAGCGGCGGCGGAAATGATTCCCTATAAGGTTCTTGACGTTTCAACAGGGGAGGTCATCGAAGTTCCTGTACGTGACTATGTTATCGGAGCTGTATGCGCCGAAATGCCTGCAACCTTTGAACCGGAGGCTCTTAAAGCTCAGGCAGTAGCCGCTCATACCTACGCTGAAAGACAGCGGCTCAGGGAGAAAGAAAATCCCACTCCGGAGCTTTGCGGTGCAGATTTCTCCAACGATACATCAAAATATCAGGGCTACTACACAGAAAGTCAGGCAAAGCAGTTCTTCGGTGACAGCTACGAGGACAATTTCAGCAAAATCAGCAAAGCCGCAGACGAGGTTATGTGCTTTATACTTACCTACGAGGACGAACCTATTATTTCAGCCTTTCACTCAATGTCCTCCGGAAAGACCGAAAGTGCCGAAAATGCATGGGGTGCTCCTGTGGACTACCTTGTGCCGGTAGACAGCAGCTATGACACAGCTGCTCCAAAGTATATGGAGGAGGTTCGCTACGACAAGGAGCTGCTGCGTGAAAAGCTTTCGGCAGCTTTCGGGGATATATCTCTCGGTGATGATTTCACTCAATGGCTGACAGTTTCAGAGGTTTCAGAGTCGGGAACAGTCCTTAAAGCAGCCGCCGGAGATAAAACAGTTACAGGAAACGATATCCGCACTGCCCTTTCCCTGCGGTCACCCTCTTTTGAGGTAAAGTATGAGGGCGATGAAGCTGTCATAACTACAAAAGGATACGGTCACGGCGTAGGCATGAGCCAGTATGGAGCAGATTCAATGGCCGCTGAGGGGAAAACATGGCGTGAGATACTGGAGCATTACTATCCCGGCTGCAAAATTGAGGAAAGAAGCTGACATAAAAATCAAATTTTACTTTTCCGGCACTATTTAAGGGGGACGCCGTCCCCCTTTACCCCCTGCCAAAGGGACAAAGTCCCTTTGGAATCCCCCGTCTCATATTTGTATACCCCATAAAGGGGTATACAAATATGAGGAGGACTCAAAGATACATTTCCCATTAGCAAAAAATCAGGAAATAACATTACCTTAATAATGTCAGACAAGTAAAAATTGATTTTCATGCTTGACACCGCAATTTATATGATATATAATTTATAGCAATAAAACTGCGAATTTGTCTTAATGGAGCATAACAATGAAACTGAAAGAAAAAATACTTGAAACCATTGCCTTAGCCGGAGGAGATTACGTATCCGGAGAACAGCTTGCCGCCGCTTCGGGAGTAAGCCGCAATGCTGTATGGAAAGCCATAAAATCCCTTGAAAACGAGGGATTCATCTTTGATGCAGTAAGCGGTACGGGGTACAGGCTGTCTCCCCACAGCAACAGGCTCAGCCGTGAAATAATCACTGCCGGACTTGATACGGAGTGCTTTGGCAGAAATATGATAGTTCTCAGCGAAACGGACTCCACCAACAACACCGCAAAGGAGCTTGCCGCTGACGGAGCTGTTCACGGCACAGCTGTTATTGCTGACCGTCAGACTGCCGGAAAGGGCAGACTTGGCAGAAGCTTTGTTTCTCCGGCAGGAAAAGGTGTGTATATCAGCGTTATAATTCGTCCGGATATAAGCGTTGATGCGGCTCAGCTGATAACCTCCTGCGCCGCCTGTGCCGCCGCTTCTGCTGTTGAGGAGCTTTGCGGCTCTTTTGTAAACATAAAATGGGTGAATGACCTCTACATGAACGGCAGGAAGATTTGCGGCATTCTTACCGAAGCCTCCCTCAGTCTCGAAAACAACTCCCTTGACTATGCCGTTATAGGTATAGGTATAAATGTCTATCCTGCGGAGGACTGCTTTGACGAGGAGCTGAAAAGCCGTGTCAGCTCCGTTGAAGCAGAATCAGGAGTAAAAATCAACCGAAATCAGCTTTGCTCACTTCTTCTGAACCGGCTGGAGGAATATCTTTCAGGCATTGAAATCCGCAGTTTCCTTGAGGATTACCGCCGCAGAGAGCTTCTGACAGGCAACATGATAACTGCAAGCTACGGGGGAGAGACTATTACCGGAAAAGCTGCCGGTATCGATAACAACGGCAGTCTTATCTTAGAAATGCCAGACGGTACAGTAAAAACAATAAGCTCCGGAGAGGCAAACCTATGCAGAATAAAAAAAGACTGACCTTTGCCCACAGGGGACTGTACGGCGGTAATGTTCCGGAAAATTCCCTTGCTGCTTTCAGAAACGCCATTGAAGCCGGACTGGATATCGAGCTTGATGTACGGCTTTCCAAAGACGGAGTACCCGTAGTTTTCCACGACAGGACGCTGAAACGTATGTGCGGCGACAGCAGATCGGTTTCGGAGCTGACATTAGCTGAGCTGAAAAAGTTGTCATTAAACGGTACAGACCACAGAATACCTGCCCTTACGGAGGTACTGGAGCTTGCAGAGGGAAAGGATGTACTGCTGATTGAAACAAAACCTCCAAAAGGCAGTATATGGAACAGAAAACTTGAAAAAAAGCTTCTTCCCCTGCTTAAAGACTATAACGGAAAGTATATGATGCAGTCCTTTAACAGGTACAGCGTCCGCTACATGAAAAAGCGGCTGAACGGCATAAAATGCGGAATACTCTCCGGCAGTCATTATCCTGAACCGGAGAGCTTTGATTTTATAAGCTACAAACTCAGCGACCTTACCGAAAATAAAAGCCGTGAGCTGAAAGAAAAATATCCCATGCTGTTTGCATGGAGCGTTCTGCCTGTGGATTCCAATGAGCTTGATAAAGCTGTGGAAAAATTCGGACTGGACGGCGTGATAATCTGATAGTACGGATTACTTTTAATTAATTTTTTTAAAAATCAAAAAAAACAGTCACCCCCCTTGCAATCAATTTATTTTTATAGTATAATTAGTATTATTATAATTATAATCGGGTATTATGCCCGGTTGAAAAGGAGGAACTTCAAAATTGGCTACTAAAGCTGCCAGCGTTAAGCCGGGCTTTACCGCAGCGGACGTTATGGACATGAAAACAGGGAAAAAAATGAAACCCCTGATGTACATTGTATCGTTCTTCATACCGGTTATCCTCATGCTTATCGCCTATGCCTTTTTCGGCATTTATCCATTCGGCGAGCGTTCTGTCCTCGCTCTTGACCTGAACGGTCAGTACATTTACTACTTTGAACACATCAGAGACGTTTTCTGGGGCGATGACAGCCTTTTCTACAGCTGGGGCCGTGACCTTTCCGGCGAATTTATGGGTATTATCGGCTATTACCTTGCAAGCCCCTTTACAATTATTGTCATTCTTCTGCCCCGTACTATGATTCTCGAAAGTATGCTCATTATGCAGCTGTGCAAGCTTGGCTCTGCCGGTCTTACTTTCTGTATCTACGCTCAGAAGTCAAAGGGACTGAAACCGCTCCAGTCTGTTCTTTTCTCCACCATGTACGCTATGATGAGCTACGCTGTTATTCAGCTTATCGATCCTATGTGGATAGACGGTGTTGTATTCCTGCCCCTTATTATTCTTGGTCTGGAATACCTCATTGATGACGGAAGAAAGCTCAACTTCATCATACCTCTTGCGGTTATGTTCGTTGCAAACTTCTACATCGGCTTCATGATCGCTATTTTTGTTGCACTTTATTTCTTCTTCTACCTTTTCTTCGGCACTTCAAGGAAATTCAAGTCACCTTATGACTATTTCAAGGTTATACTGCGAATGGGACTTGCTACAGCTGTTGCACTTATGTGCAGCTCAGCAATGATACTTACTGTTTACAATGCTCTTTCCCTCGGTAAATTTGAGTTCTCCGGAAAGCCTGACTACAGCTTTGCAACTCAGTTCAGTCCCATTGAGCTTGTTCCTACTCTCCTTCCCAACCAGTATTACTCCGTTAATATGCACGGAAAACCGGAAATCTACTGCGGAGTTCTTACCTTAGTTCTCCTGCCCCTTTTCTACATGAACAAAAAGATAAAGGTAAACCACAAGATCGGATATTCATTCCTTGTCTTTGTTCTTCTGTTCAGTATGTACATCAAGCCTGTTGACATGATGTGGCACGGCGGACAGACTCCTAACTGGCTTCCGTACAGATATTCATTCCTGCTTTCCTTTGTATTCGTTTCAATGGCGGCAAGCATATTCTCCAATCTTGACGGCTATAAGCTTACCTTTAAGTCAGTTGCAGGAGTTTTCACTGGTATTGCTATTCTTGTCTTCCTCTTTGAAGCTAAAATGGACAGCTTTGAATATCTCCAGCAGAAATTCAAGTATGTTGCAGTTACTCCCTATACTACTACAGAAACTGTCAACGGCAATCAGAAAACCATTCTGTGGCTGGGCACTCTCGTATTCGGACTTATTCTTGCTGCTTTCTATCTGATAATGCTGTGGCTTTACAGCAATGCTTCAAGCCGCAAAAAGAGAACTGCTTTCTCACTCATTATGGCTGGTGTTATCTGCTTTGAGGCAGGCTACAACGCTTACGACTCAATTAAAAAGGTGGACAAGGAGGTTTACTACTCCTCCCGTGACAGCTACTATAATGAAATAAAGGCAGGACGTGAAGTTACCAAAGCTCTTGAAAGCTACGACAGCGGTCTTTACAGATCTGAAAAGACCTTTTTCCGTACAGTTAATGATAACCTTGCCTACGGTCTGAAGGGTATTTCCCATTCAAGCTCTGTCATGAACACAAAAATCATTAACTTTATCGAAACTATGGGTTACTCCATGAGAAGCTACGTTACAAGATATGACGGAAATACTCCTCTTGCAGACTCACTTCTCGGCATAAAGTACGTTGTTCACGACGATTCAAAGGGCAGTGACGCAAAATCACGTCTTGATCCCCACTATAACAAGGTCTTCTCTCAGAAATATATCAACAACAATGACAATGAGTCTACCTTTGATGTCTATAAGAATCCCAATGCCCTTTCAATCGGTTACATGGTAAGCAGCAAGATTCAGAACCTTGCATTTCTCGGCAACGACAATCCTTTCAACAGCCAGAATATGTTCCTCAGTACTATTACCGGAAACACTCAGTTTACCGAAACTCCTGAATCTATCACTATCGACGGCAACAGAGAGTATTACACAAGGATTCCGGAGGAAATAGAGCTTAGCCAGTGCTATGAATCACCCTACGGCGAACAGAGGCTCTTTACTGCCAACGCTGACGCTTCTGACCCTGTAATCAATATACATATTACAGCTCAGACTGCTGACGACATTTATATGTACCTCAAAACTCAGAACGAAAAGGCTGTAAATACATGGATATCCACTGAAAAGGACGAAAACGGAAACTTTATTAATCATCAGACTCTCGGTACAAACCAGTATTTTGAGGAACACAATTACTCAATCGTAAGAGTAGGAGCATTTGAACCCGGTACTGAAATTGAAGTAAGACTTACTATCCGTCTTAACTCCTCCGAACCGGACAAGGACGAATACACAATAATAAAGAATTTCTTCTTCTATCACCTCAACTACGACCTGTTCCAGCAGGATATTGACACTCTTAAAGACCAGCAGTGGAATATTACCAGCTTCAGCGACCGCTACATTGAGGGAACTATTACTGCTGAGGAAGGTCAGCTTATGCTTACTACTATCCCCTCAGAGCCAGGCTGGAAAGTCACTGTGGACGGCAAAGAGGTTGAGACTGTTGATATTCTCAAGGCATTTATCGGTATTCCTCTTACTCCCGGCGAACACACTGTCACAATGAAGTACACTCCGCCCGGATTCAATTTAGGAATCATTCTCCTCATCTTCGGAATAGGCTTCTCTGTACTGTTCTATCTCTATGACAGAAAGAACAATGAAATTCTCATTGCACGTATCAGAGCTAAAAAGCGTGCTGCTCAGGGACTTCCTCCCGAGGAAGAAAAAACCGACAAAAAGACAGTTAACATCATCAAATCAAAGGGTACTGTTGCTGACCTTGACATCAGCGAAGCTGAGGAAAAAATAAATGAAGCAAAAGAAAATAATGCTCAGCAGAAAAACAGCTCCGGCAAAAAGAAGAAAAAATAACGCAGTTACACAGGCATTAAGAGTAATTTCAGAATGAAACTGATTACCGTCTGTTACTGCCTGTGATATAACTCTGCTAACAATTTTTATCAGATACTCCGCAGAAATTGCGGAGTATTTTTTTCTTCAATCAAAAAATGCTTCTTTTTCTGTTGTAAAAACGCCAAAAAAACAAATTATATTCATTTTTCTTTAGTTCAAAAAGCCGAAAATGAATAAAACCCTTGACAAAGACGTACAATAGTGTTAAATTAGTATTAGCACTCAGGGAGTGAGAGTGCTAAAGGAACGAAAGGTTGTGTGGATCGTGAACGACAGAAAGCTGAAAATATTAGCAGCTGTTGTAGACGAATACGTCAGAACGGGCGAGCCCGTCGGCTCTAAAGCAATCTCAAACCTTGCACATATCAACGTCTCCGCTGCCACTATCAGAAATGATATGGCTGCCCTTGAACAAATGGGCTACCTTGAACAGCCCCATACCTCCGCAGGAAGAATCCCAACCTTTCTTGGATAC
This sequence comes from Oscillospiraceae bacterium, assembly GCA_016295545.1. Taxonomy (GTDB): domain Bacteria; phylum Bacillota; class Clostridia; order Oscillospirales; family Ruminococcaceae; genus Ruminococcus. Next base: position 6,791 of record JAEDLA010000048.1, read on the forward strand.
AGACTTTATATCGATGAGCTTATGACGCTGCCCTCCCTTTCAGATGAGGAAAAGTCAAGGCTTGATGCAATGCTCGGTGATGAAAATACTATCACTGAGGAGCTTCTCGTCCAGAACGCTGCCGCCGCTCTCACTGAGCTTACCCAGTGTACTGCCGTTATCACAAATTCTGCACCACGATTTTCTGTTATCTCCAAAGTTGAGGTGATACCTACCGGAAAAAGAGTGTATGTTATACTGCTTATCACTTCCAGCGGAAATATCAAAAACAAGGCGTGCAGGCTGAAATTTGACCTGAGCCACGAGCAGCTTGAATTTTTTACACATTATATAGAGGAAAACCTCAGCGGCATTTCTATTGACGAGCTTTCGGAAGAAACCTTTGATAAAATGGTCGCCGCTATGAGTACCTATATGCTTACTCTTTCACCGCTTATCAAGGGAATTTACGAGCTTTCAGCCGACCTGAGGCAGGAGGAGCTTACTATGAGCGGCGAGGAAAAGCTGTTTTCATGCAGCGAATTCGATAAAATGGAGGTTGTCCGATTTATCGAGCATAAAAACGAGCTTACCCAGATGCTTGATGATACGTTCAGCGGCATTCAGGTAAAGTTCGGCGCTGAAAACGACAGCTTCGTTATAGGCAATTCAAGCATGATCGTCTCAAAATACCGCAAGGACGGAAAAGAAGCCGGTTCCCTTGGCGTTATCGGTCCTATGAGAGTTGATTATAAAAAAATTATACCTTATGTCGAATATCTTACTCAGAAAATTTCTTCAATTATGTCAGAAAATAACATGATAGAAGAAAATCCTGATCATATTCAGACTGATGAGGAGACGTAGTACAGAAAGGAGCTTTACCGCAATGTACGATAATACAGATTCTACAGAGAATATTGACGAGATTCAGGAGACTGCCCCCGATACTGAAAATACTCAGACGGATACAGAGCCTGTCCCTGCTGACAGTTCTGCTTCTGAAGAAGCCCTCGATGAGGACGATGCTGCAAGCGAATACAATGACCTTGCTCTTAAAACTGAGGAGCTTGAAAATGCACTCAGCGAAGCAAACGACAAGTATGTCAGACTGTTTGCAGAATATGACAACTACCGCAAAAGAACATCAAAGGAAAAGACGGAAACCTATAATAACGCTCTTTCCAAGTGCATTGAAAATATCCTGCCCGTTGTTGACAGCTTTGAGCGCTCAGTTGAATCGGAATGTACCGATGAAAACTTCAAAAACGGCATGAAGATGATTTTCAATCAGCTTAAAGATATATTAAGCAAAATGAATGTTACAGAGGTTGAAGCTTTGGGTAAGGAATTCAACCCCAACGTTCACAATGCTATAAGCCAGCAGGACGGCACGGACTATGCTTCCGGATATGTCTGCATGGTTTATCAGAAGGGCTACAAGATGGGCGACAAGCTCATACGCCCCGCCATGGTTGCCGTGGCAAACTAATTCTTCCGGAGCATAAATACTCCGTAAAATATTATCAAGCAAATTTTAAATGATTTACAGGAGGTAATCATTATGGCAAAGATTATTGGTATCGACCTTGGTACAACTAACTCATGCGTAGCAGTTATGGAGGGCGGCAACGCTGTTGTTATCCCTAATTCAGAGGGCGCAAGAACTACTCCCTCTGTAGTAGCTTTCACAAACACCGGTGAAAGACTTGTTGGTCAGGTCGCTAAAAGACAGGCTATCACAAATCATGACAGAACAGTTTCTTCTATCAAGAGACATATGGGTTCTGATTACAAGGTTTCCATTGATGACAAGAAGTACACTCCTCAGGAGATTTCCGCTATGATTCTCCAGAAGCTCAAGGCTGACGCTGAGGCTTATCTCGGCGAAACAGTTACTGAGGCTGTTATCACAGTTCCTGCTTACTTTACCGACTCACAGAGACAGGCTACAAAGGACGCAGGTCAGATTGCTGGTCTTACTGTAAGAAGAATCATCAACGAGCCTACAGCTGCTGCTCTCTCCTACGGTATCGACAAGGAAGAAGACCAGACAGTTATGGTTTATGACCTCGGCGGC